>CANMEW010000014.1 GCA_947496905.1 Rickettsiales bacterium
CCCCACCTTGTGGGGAACAGTATTTTTTCTTACGCCGCACGGGCGGCGCCCCACCTTGTGGGGAACAGTATTTTTTCTTACGCCGCACGGGCGGCGCCCCACCTTGTGGGGAACCCCGCATACCAGAGCTAAGTAAGTTCAGGTTTCAAGTAGCTCTGGTATAGTTCGGTATCCTCAATCAGATTCAGCATATGATCAAAAGGCATAATTAAAAAAATGGGATGCTAATTTTGTCTTTTTCTCCCCCAATTTTTCAGCAAAAATCTCACTGCTTTTTTCTTCCGATTTTTGTCTAAACCTCGATGAATTTTTACTCTCTCTTTGATGTGTCCGAACATCCCTTCCAGATGATTAAGGAACCTCTGAAAAACCATCTTTTCCGGAAATTTTACTCGCGGGTTTTTTATTTTTTAGTCGAGCGAGTTGCAAATTACTCAGCTGCTGCGCAGCCTCCTTCATTTGTAGCGCAAATTACTCAGGCCTTACGGCCTTGCGTCATTTGTCAGTTAAAAATGCGATGCATTTTTTAAGGTGCAGCCGTCACTTCGAACTTCTCGACAAGAGCGAAGCGATTGCAACTCATTCGTTCAAAAAAATCTTTGAGTAAAAATCCAAGTTTTTCAGAGGTTCCTTAACAGTGGAGTAACAAAAAACAGCAAGGCGGCGCGTGATTGGCTTGTCGCCAACATCAATCATTTTGAATTGGTTTAGTGTCATTTGGTGATTTTAATGTTCGTGATTGTGGTGATGCTGGTAAACTGCGAGAGAGTCTTGGTTGCCAAAAAGTGAGAGATATTCTGGATGTTGGTTTACTGACTCTGGTGAGCCATGGCAACAGACGTGATGATTAATACAAAATACCAGATCAGTTTTTTGCATCACCATTGTGAGGTCATGTGAGATTAATAAAATTGCACAACGATTAACCAGCCTAACCTCGTCAATAATTCGGTAAAAATCCTGCACCGCCGAAATATCCATGTATTGCGTTGGCTCATCAAGAACGAGTAAATCTGGCCTATTCACGAGGGAGCGCAAAAATAAAATTTTTTGCAGCTGCCCGCCAGATAAATCATGGATCTGTTTTTCTAAAATTTTTTCAACATTCAGTCTTTTGATCAGCTTTCTGAAGGTCTCATCAAATTCGATTTTTTTAGTTGAGAGTTGAATGAAATCTTGAGCAGTAAGCGGAATCGTTTTGTCGACTTCAATTTTTTGCGGCATGTAGCCAATTTTAATTTTGGAATCCTTAATTACCTTCCCCACACTAGGCTTCGCGATGCCAAGCAACAGTCGAGCAATCGAAGTTTTGCCGCCACCATTTGGACCAATCAAAGTTGTTATTTTTCCTCGCTTCAATTGCAGAGAAATTTTTTCGACAATTTTTTGACCATTAATTTTCAGCCCAACATTCTCCAATTCTGCGATGATCATTAATTAAAAATTTGGTTTGATGAAAATTTTTTTAAATTTTTTTTTGTTATTTTTTCTTGTTAGCAAGAATTGTTTTTCACAACACGCAATCACTGAAAAGCCTGTCCTAGCTGCTTCTATCAACCCAGTTTATCAAATCATTCTGGCGATTACCAAGGATGAAAATGACAGCATTTTAATCATCGATCCTAACTTTTCCGAACATGACTACCAGCTAAAAAAAAGCGATGTCGAATCTTTTTCTAAGGCTGATTTGGTTTTCTACAGCGATGACAATCTCGAGATTATTTTTCCCAAGATGATTAAAAAATTTTCTGCAGAAAAAAAATCTTACAGACTCTCGGAAGTGAGTGGTCTCAAGCTTTTACAGAAAAGAGATGGTTCAAAAAAACTTGATCCACATATTTGGTTGAATCCAAAAAACGCGATTCAAATTGCTGAATTTATGACGCAAAAAATTTGCGAAATTGATCACAAAAATTCTCAAAAATATCAGAAAAATTTAAGAGAATTTAGAAACGAAGTTGTGGAAACGGAGAAAATTATTCACTCCAAACTATTAGGCATCCAAGGTTTGGACTATGTTATTTACCATGATGGCTACCAATATTTTGAAGATTATTTCGGTGTGACACCACTAAAAGTAATGTCTCGTGAGCATAGTAGAGACGTGAGCGTAAAAGATGTGAGAGAGCTCGACATGCTTACAAAATCACATCAAATAAAATGTATTTTCGGAGAGATTCTGGATGAAAAAAATTCAGCAAAAAAATTAGCAGAGAGTTACAAAATTAAATTTGCGACTTTGAGTTTGATTGGATCAAAAAAGAATTTTAGCGCCGAAAAAAATGGTTACTCATCTCTTCTAATCGGCATCGCCGACAACATGACGAATTGCCTAAATCCATTCAAGCTGAAGAAGCCGAATGGGTATATTTTAAATTCTTTACGCCGCACGAGCGGCGCCCCGCATTCGTGGGGAACCCCATACCAAATCTGATTTGGTTCGGATGAAAATAGTTCGATGTCTTCAATCAGATTCGGTATAAATGACAGAAATCACTCAAGCTTTTATTTTTGCAGCTGGCCGCGGGGAGCGCATGCGTCCGCTCACAGACTCGACTCCAAAGCCTCTCGTCAAAATCAAAGGCAAGGCAATTCTCGATTACGCAATCGAGAAACTGGGTCGCATCTCCTCGATTAAAAAAATCATCATTAATGGATTTTATTTGGCCGATCAAATTGAGGAGCATCTTAAGAAATTAAAGAATCCAAAAATTATTTTTTCTCGTGAAGTTGAAAAAGTTGAAACGGGCGGAGGGTTAGTTTTTGCAAAGGATCAGATTGATTTCAGCAAGCCACTTTTGGCAATTAATGGCGATGTTTTATGGCAAGAAAAAAGTGGATTTTCCGACGTAAAATTTTTGTGCGAAAATTTTGATGAAAAATCTTGCAACATCCTTCTCGGCTTAAAAAGAAAGGAAGATTATTTCGGCTATGATGGCAATGAATTCGGTGGCGGGGACTTTAATTTAAGTGCAAAAGGTGAGTTAGAAGAACTTTCTGAAAAAGCGATGAGTCATGTTTTTGTTGGGCTGCAAATCATCAATCCAAAAATTCTAAAAAACGCACCAGAAAAATGTTTTTCGATGTCGTATTTTTACAAAAAAGCCATTGATGAAAGCGGCGCGTTACACCGCATTAAGGGCGTGGAACTGAGGGGGGAATATTTCCACATTGGGACTGTTGATGCGGTGCAAATGATGAATGATTGGTAGCATCAGATTTTAACGCCGCAACACCGGGCAAATCCTTGCCTTCCAGCCATTCCAGAAATGCTCCTCCCGCTGTGGAGATGTAAGTAAATTCATCAATTAAGCCTGCAGAGTTAATCGCTGAAACGGAATCTCCGCCACCAGAAATTGAAATTAATTTTTTAGCATGAGTCAGCGCCGCAGCAATTCTGGCAAACCTTTCGGTTCCAATGTTGAATGGCTTAAATTCGAAAGCACCGAGTGGGCCGTTCCACAGCAAAGTTTTGTGGCTTTGTAATTCAGAAGTTAGTTTGGCGATGCTTAATGGGCCAATGTCGACGATGACATCATCATCCAAAACTTCGTCGGTGGAAACAATTTTACAGCTCGCATTTTGTTCGAGCTTTTTAGTCACCACCACATCTTCGGGCAGAAGAATTTTGCAGCCATTTTGCTTGGCGGTTTCAATGATTTCCAAAGCCAAATCTTTGAGATTTTTTTCACATAAAGATTTTCCAACATTCTTTCCAAGCGCGTAGAGAAAGGTATTAGCCATACCACCGCCAACCACAATGGTCTGAGCTTTTATTGTTAGAGAATTAAGGAGATCGATTTTGGTAGAAACTTTAGAGCCGCCAACAACAGCCATTAGCGGCTTGCTGGCATTTTCTAACAGACTAGAAAGATTGCTCAGCTCCGCCTCCATTAAAAACCCAGCACAAGATTTTAAAATTTTTGGAATACCGGTGATTGAAGCGTGAGCTCTGTGCGAACAAGAGAAGGCATCATTGACGTAGAGATTAGCGAGAGAGGAAAGTTCTCGTGAAAATTCTGGATCGTTTTTGGTTTCCTGTTTGTAGAAGCGCAGGTTCTCGAGCATGATTACCTCCCCGTAATTAGTATGCTCAACGGCTTTTTTTACTTTCTCACCAAGACAATCATCAATAAAACTAACCTTGATTGAGCCAAGCAATTCCTGAACTCTTGGCAATAATTGCCTAATCGACATCGACGACTCAACATTACCTTCCGGCCTTCCGAAATGTGAGATCACGATCACTTTCGCCTTTTGTTCAGCGAGATATTTTAGAGTTGGGATGACTGCTTTGATGCGGGAGTCATCTTCAATTTCTCCATTCACAATCGGCACATTGATGTCGACACGCACAATCACATTTTTGTTAGTTACAACACAGTCTTGCAGGCAATTAAACTTTAGCATTTTTGGGAGAATTTGTTAAGGGTTAAGTAGCGCGGAATTGCCTAGCGCCTAATTTAAAAACTTGATTCTGTGGAGGTGATTTTTACTTTGCACGCCCCTCCATTTTTTTTCCAACGACATTTTAAAATCACACCATGGGCACCAAAAATAACCCGAAAAACCGGGTAAAAAATCTTGATAAAAGGAAATTTAACGACAGAGAAATTGAGCCTGCTTACTACTACGGCGTGCATGCCGGCCATGGTAAATACATGGCTGCAAAATATGTCGGAACTACAGAGCTTGTTGTAAACGCAGAGCAAAAACCGCTGCAATGGAACGAAACTAAATAAATGCCAGAAGTAATCATCAACGGTCCCGCAGGTAGAATCGAAGGCAGATATCACCAAAATCCTAATCCAAAAGCACCAGTCGCTTTAGTTTTGCACCCTCATCCACTTCATGGCGGAACCATGAATAACAAGGTCACCTACAATCTTTACAAAGCCTTCGTCAATAATGGCTTTTCTGTTCTGCGAATAAATTTTCGTGGCGTTGGAAAGTCGCAAGGCAAGTTTGATAATGGCGCTGGAGAGCTTCTCGACACCACAGCAGTAATGAACTGGCTGCATGATCAAAACATGGAAGCATCAGAATATTGGATCGCAGGATTTTCTTTTGGGTCATGGATTGCCCTGCAAACCGTAATGAGAAGACCGGAGCTTGAAAATTACATCTTAGTTGCCCCGCCAGCCACCAAATATGACTTTAATTTTATCGTACCATGCACTTCAGCTGGTCTAGTGGTGCAAGGTGGGAAGGATGACGTCACCAAAGAATCAGACTCCGCAAAATTAGTAGAAAAATTGTCAGCAAGAGATGGTGCCGAAGTCACTTACCAAGTGATTAACTCTGCAGACCATTTTTTTAAAAATCACATGGAGGAATTTGAGTCAATCCTCGACAAGCACATCAAGCATCGCTTAGTTGCCGACTCAACTAAAGTGCGCAAAGTTAAGAGGGATAGAAGACGCCGCCGCAAGAAGAAGAATGTTGCCGAGGCAAAGCCGGAGCGCAATTATTTCCCAGTGAAGTCTTTGGCATCTTTTGACAATTAATTGAGAATTTTGCGCCACGCACTCCGGTAGTTTTCCCAAAACTTATTGGCAGATGCGCTATATTCCTGATCCCCAGAAAAGCAAAAGCTTCCGCCTCAATCGTATCCCCATTCAAACCAACCTCCTCCACCGTTTTTATTTCAATTTGCGAAAGCCATTTTCGCATCTCATCCATCATCGCAATATTCTTCCTCCCCCCACCACAGACAAAAATTTCCTTCGGTCTCTGACTCAAAAATTCCAAATTAATCTGCGTTGCCTTCGCATGCATGTAGGCAAATGTTGCTAGCGCATCCTCAATTTTTAAATTATTAATCGGCGAAAGCATGTCGGAGAAATCGTCACGATCAAAAGATTTCGGCGGCTTTTTGTGAAAAATTTCATTCTGCAAAATACGCTCAGCGAGAAGAAAATCTACCTCCCCTCTCTTTGCCAATTCGCCATTTTCATCAAAATCACGACCTAGTTTTTTCTTCATCAGGTCATCTAGTGGAGCGTTGCCGAAGCAGGTGTCGAAGGCCTCAATGTCGCATTCATCGTCACTGTGAAAATAGGTAATATTGGAAATGCCGCCAATATTTAAAATTACGGCCGGTCGTGGTCGTTTATGAAAAAGATGGAAATGATAGATTGGCACCAATGGCGCGCCTTGCCCACCAAGAACAACGTCACGAGTTCTAAAATCTGCTACAACATTAATTCCGGTTTCATTGGCAAGGAGGTGCGAATTGCCAAGCTGCCAAGTAATCTGATGTTGTGGAGAGTGCAAAATTGTGTGTCCGTGAAATGCGATTAAATCGATTTCATTACGATTAATTTTATTTTCGGCGAGAAATTCATTGACCAATTTTGCATGCAGCAAGGTTAGTTCGTTTTCTGTCGATTTAATTTCATGAAGCTTCGGAGCGCTGTAAATCAAGGCTCTAAGACTAGTCTTAAAATTTTCATCGTAAGCTATGTAGGCCGAACCAACTCTGTTAATAATTTTCTTACCATCACTTTCAATCAAGGCTAAGTCGATTCCATCCATCGATGTCCCACTCATGAGACCGATGCTTTTGTAAATTTTAGTCATGGGTAATCAGATTAAAAATATTGATGAAACTCAACTTTTTATCGAGATTCATCGGTGAAGTTTTGCGCAATAAATTCAAGGCTTCATCAGCTATTACAAAAATTTTTTTAACCGGCAATTTTTGAGTTAAATTTAAAAAAACCTCCGCCTCATCAAAGAAAAAAGCGACTTCTCCCTTAGTTGAAAATTTACACAATCGGCCAATAAAAAATTCGAAAATCTTTTCAAAAATTACGAAGGAAAAATTTTTGTCAGAAATTTTTTTTAATAATTCTTCGCCAATTCTTTTGTTCAAAATTGACCTCAAAAAAAGCTCATAAAACCTTGCTAGATCTGATCCAAAGTTAATAGCATCCGCTGCAGAATTATTAGAAATTTCCGACAAAAATTGTAGATCACTTACTGAAATTCTCGGATTTTTTGCGCGCAAAATTTCTGCGAAATTCTTCAAAGAAAGATTGGGAATTTTGATGATTTGGCAGCGCGATTTTATTGTCGGCAAAATACGACTTAAATTATGTGAGATGAGGATGAGGAAAATATTTCTGTTCGGCTCTTCAAGAATTTTTAAGAGAGCATTTCCTGCCGACCTGTTGAGTTCACAGGCCGAATCGATGATGATGAATCTGTGAGGTGAGATTGCTGAGGTTTGATTGGTGAAAACTGAGATTTTTCTGATTTTATCAACGGTGATTTCTTTCTTTTCTAATTCCTTCTCAACAAGCAGTAAATCTGGGTGAAAGGCATTTTTTATATCCAGAACTTCGTTCACAAATGCCTTAGCAAAACTTGCTTTTCCCATGCCTTTCTGGCCATGTAGCAAAAGAGCATGATGCAGTCTATTACTACTAAATTGCTCCAAGATGCTTGATTTCACTGCCTCGAATCCAACGACCATAAATTATAAAATTCAAAAAACGCGCAAAAAAAAATCGGGTCTAATCAATTGACTAGACCCGACTTAATAGAAGCAAGTAACCTAAATTACTTTTTAGCTGGAGCTTCAACTGCTGGAGTAGCAGCTTTTTCTTCAACTTTAACTACTTTAGCTTTTTTAGCTTTTTTAGCTTTTGGAGCAACGGCAGCATCAGCAGCTGGAGCAGCTGCAGCAGCTGCAGCAGCTTTAACTTCAGCTTTAGCAGCTGGAGCAGCAGCAGTTGTTGCAGCTGCTGGAGCGGCTTTAGCAGCTGGAGCAGTTGCAGCAACTTTAGCAGCTGGAGCAGTTGCAGCAGCTTTAGCAGCTGGTTCAGCAGCTTGAGCAGATGCAGCGAAAAGAGCGATTGTAGCGATGATTAAAGAAAGTTTTTTCATGTTAGTTTGACACCAAAATTTGATTAAAATTTCTAGCCATCTCTGACTAGCTCCTTTTGAATTGAGACATTGCCTCCTAGCAGCTTTTTAAACACTAAAAGTCGGCAACTTACTCAAAAGTTGCGGGCAAAGTAGAAATCGATACTCAGTTGTCAAATTCTCTTTCGATCCTAGAGCCCACGCTCTGACGAACCTTCTTCTTACCCCACCTCTCACAGTTTTTAACACCAAAAATGTCATTAGAAAATCTAAACCAACCGCAGCTTGAAGCTGTCACAAACACTGAGGGACCTTCTCTGGTACTAGCTGGAGCTGGCACAGGAAAAACCAGAGTTCTAACTTCTCGCATCATTCACACACTAAATTCTGGACTAGCCTCACCTTTTCAAATTCTCGCCGTAACCTTTACTAACAAGGCTGCAGCTGAAATGAAAAAACGAATTGGCGAGGTAATTGGTGACCAAGTTAACAATCTTTGGGTTGGAACTTTTCACTCGATTGCTGCACGCATTTTGCGTCGTCATCCGGAAGTTGTTGGTCTGCGTTCCGACTTCACCATCATTGACGATGACGATCAAACTCGCCTACTCAAACAAATTTTATCCGACTTCAACATCGACACCAAGCAGTTCCCAGCAAAAAATTATTTGAACAAAATATCTCGCTTGAAGGATCGCCTTACAACTCCGCAAAGCCTTGAAAATAAAGAGGATGGACTGGTATTGCCGAAGCTCAAAGAAATTTACGAAACTTACCAATTCCGCCTGAAGTCAATGAATGCCGTCGATTTTGGTGATCTATTGCTGCACAATTTAACGCTCTTCAAAGCTGCTCCGGAAGCGCTCTCAATCTATCAAAATAAATTTCGTTACATCCTTGTTGACGAATACCAAGACACCAATAATGCCCAATATCAATGGCTTCTCTACCTTGCTGCTACACACAAAAACATTTGTTGCGTTGGCGATGACGACCAGTCCATTTACAGTTGGCGCGGCGCAAACATCGCTAACATTTTGCGCTTCGAGAAAGATTTTTCTAACGCCAAAGTAATTCGTCTTGAGCAAAATTACCGCTCAACTTCACGCATCTTGAAAGCTGCTGATTCAGTGATTTCGAACAACAAAGAGCGTCACGGTAAAACCTTGTGGACCGAAGCTGGCGCCGGTGAAAAAGTAAAAGTTCTGTCTTTTTTGGATGACAGAATGGAGGCGGCAATCATCGCTGGAATGATTAAAAACTTCATCGCTTCAAAAAAATTTCAGCCTTCACAAATTGCTGTTTTGGTACGTGCAGGCTACCAAACGCGCTCCTTCGAGGAAGCCTTCATCCAAAATTCTTTGCCCTACAAAATCATCGGCGGCATGAAGTTTTACGAACGAATGGAAATACGCGATTCAATCGCTTATTTGCGAATTTGCGCTAATCCTTCCGACGACTTAGCTTTAAGTAGAATCGTTAACGTACCGAAGCGCGGAGCTGGCGACACTGCAATTTCTAATCTCTACGAAAAATCGAAACAGGAAGGAATCTCGTTCTTTTCAGCGATCAAAAAATCCGTCACCGAAAATTCTCTCAAAGGAAAATCGCGCGACGCCTTAAAAAATTTAATCGAAACAATCGAAAAATTTAATTCGCAAATTGGGATCTCTAGCCTGCCAGACCTTGCTAAATCAGTGTTGAACGAGGTTGGCTACATCCAAATGTGGAAAAGTGAAAATAATTTGGAGTCGCAAGGTCGCCTTGAAAACATCGAGGAATTCATCAGCAGTCTCGCTGATTTTTCGAACATGACGGAATTCTTGGAATATGTTTCCTTGGTTGAGGCGCGTGATGAAAAAAATTTACAAGATGCCGTAGGAGTAATGACTGTGCATGCCGCCAAAGGTTTGGAATTCGATTTAGTTTTCGTTCCAGGGCTTGAAGATGGCTTATTTCCGAGTGGAAAATCGATTGATGAGCGCAATGGCTTGGAGGAGGAGAGAAGGCTGATGTACGTCGCAATTACGCGCGCAAAGAAGGAATTAGTTTTGTCTTACGTAAAAAGTCGCTACGTTTTTGGAGACTACCAAATGCAGATGCCATCGAGGTTTTTAAAAGAATTGCCAGAGTCTGAAATTACTTTCGAAGAAGTGTTTTTTGGCTCGGAATATTTATCTGGGAATCGCGGTGAAAACTCTGGCACACGCAGCTTCAATAACTTTCAAAAAAATCAATTACCGACAAAAACTTACAAAAAAACAGAGATAAATTTTGCAGAATCAACCACACCGAGACGCGTCTTCCACCAAAAATTTGGCTATGGAAAAGTTTTAAATGTTGATGGGAATAAACTGGAAATTTCCTTCGAAAAAGCCGGAACAAAAATAGTAATGAAAGACTTTGTCACTGCGGCTTAGAGCCTTCTTTCTGACCAGCCTTCTGGCTATTTTTTTCTCTTTTCAATCCTAGGAGATCTTAGGTAAATTGGGTTTAAATCTGCGGAATTTTTTTCACCTTGTTGAAATTTTTCGTAAGCTAGTAACCCAACAAAATCCGCTTCAATCGCGTCATCTTCTTCAGAAGTTTCAAAACTAACACCCGACTGCATCACAAATTTTTTACCCGACCCGCAGAGGAAAAAATTCTCTTTTGGTAAAATTTTTAACAACTCCTCCATCCCTACCAGTTGAGGTTTCAACACCTCCCTCACCACTCCATTTTCTGCAAAAAATTCCGCGCAAAAAAATTCACCCATTGAGGCATCAAGTAGAACAAAAATTCTCCCCGATTTTTTTTGATATTTGAAGGCGACCACCTCGCAAGAATTAACCAAAATCAGCGGAAAAGATTGTAGACAAGCCTTGAGAGTGCGCGCTACAGTAAGTCCAACTCTAACGCCAGTAAAACTTCCCGGCCCATTGGTAGCAGCAATTAAATCTAAATCTTGGTACCAGATTTTATTCTCTTTTAAAATTTTTTCGATTTCGGGGATGAGCAATTCGGACTGTTTGCCACTTTCGTAAATTGTGTTTTTGGCAAGAATTTTTTTGTCGGAAAGAAGTGCAACAGAGAGGCGGGATGAGCTTGTGTCGAATGCTAAGGTTAACACCGATTAATGGATGTGAGCGCTGATTTTCATCGCCGGGATATCCAGAGAGAAGCTTGGGATTTTTGCGTCAAAAATTTTATCCTCCTTTTCCGGACTAATCTTCTGCATTTTGTAATGCCCAACCATGATTCCAGAAGGAAGATACAAATGTGTGCCGCTAGTGTATTGAAAATATTTGCCGGGTTCGATGGTTGGTTGCTCACCAATTACACCTTCGCCATTAATTTCCTGAACAGCACCTTTTGCATCCACAATGCGCCAGTAGCGACTGAGTAATTGCACCGGTTCAACGCCGCGATTGTCGATCCTTACATGGTAGGCCCACATGAATAAATCGCCGATTAAAGTGAATCTGCTGTCGAGAAATTCCGGCCAAACCGTAATCTGAACATCGTTGGTAATCGCTACGTAGGACTGATTCAACGTGCTTTTCGTAATGTCAGAAAAAGTTTCTTCTGATGCTCTTAATTTTTCTGAGATGGTCATTGTGTACATTAAAATAAATGGAGCTCTTAATTCATGCGATCAGTCATGTCGACGATGCGCATCAACTCTTTCAAGTCAGTAACGCCGGTAATTACTTTTTGTACACCATCCTCAACCATCGGAATAAATCCTTGTTTCAAGGCGTGAGCCAAAAGTTCTTTGCGACCAGCTTCCGCAACAACAAGCTCATCAAGTTCGCGATCAAAAGGTAAAACCTCGGAAACCACAACACGCCCCTTGTAGCCACTTCGACATTTCTCGCATCCCACCGCTTTAAAAATTTTGTCAACATTGCTGCATTTAGGACCCAAGAGCCTTTTTTCAAAGGCA
Organism: Rickettsiales bacterium; assembly: GCA_947496905.1. Taxonomy (GTDB): domain Bacteria; phylum Pseudomonadota; class Alphaproteobacteria; order Rickettsiales; family UBA1997; genus UBA2645. Next base: position 11,801 of record CANMEW010000014.1, read on the forward strand.
TCCAATGGAGATTCTTTTTTACAATGTGGGCAAAGTTTTCTCGCCAAACGTTGCGCAACCACGCAGATTAACGACCCAGCCATGAGGTAAGTTGGAACTCCAATATTCATCAAACGAGGAATGGCACCGAGAGCGTCGTTAGTGTGCAGTGAACTGTAAACTTGGTGACCAGTCATCGCCGCTTGAATGGCGGTAACCGCAGTTTCTTTGTCACGAATCTCACCGACTAGAATTACGTCAGGATCTTGTCGAAGTAAGGCTTTAATACCGGAAGCAAAATCCATGCCGACATCATGCCGAATGTTAGACTGGCGAATGAGTGGAATGTGGTATTCCACCGGATCCTCGAGAGTCATGATGTTTTTATCGACCGAGTTGATGAAGTTCAAAAGAGTGTAAAGAGTGGTAGTTTTACCAGATCCTGTAGGTCCGGTAAGAATGATCACGCCTTCTGGGCGCTGAATCATTTTTTTAATCAAATTTATTCCATGCTCAGAGAATCCGAGTTTCTCGAGCGAGAGGATCGACTGCTTCTCGTCCAAAATACGCATGACAATGTTTTCACCATTAATGGTCGGCTGAGTTGAAACACGAAAGTCAATTTTTCTGCCGAGAATTTCGGAGTTAATGCGACCATCTTGCGGCCTTCTACTTTCGGCAATATTCATGCCAGATAAAATTTTAATCCGCACCGCAATTGCCGACCAGTAGTCTTTGTGAATGCTGCGAATCTGCGCCATTTTTCCGTCGATGCGGTAGCGAATACGTAAAAAAAGATGTTCTGGTTCGAAGTGTAAATCTGACGCACCGCGATGCACCGCGTCTGTTAGAATTGCATCGACCAAGCGCACCATCGGACTTTTGTAATCGCCCTTGAGTTGCGTCTCGTCATTAATGTTTTTGCTCGATCCCGCATTTTCAATTTCCTTCAAAATGCCTTCGATGGACATCTCGTAGACGTAGTATTGGTCGATGGCTTGCAGGATGTCGACTTCCGGAACGTAAACTGGATTGATGCGGAAATTAGGCGGGAAATATCTTCTGACTTGGTCGATTGCGACAATGTCAAACACGTCGGCCATGCCGATGCTGATTGAGTCGCTAGTGTAGGAGACGGGAATTAATTTATTGTGAGTGGCGAAATCTTTGGGGACTTTTTTTACGAGCTTAGCATCGATGATTGATGATTTAATGTCGAACTTTGTGGCGCCGGTGGATTCGTTTAGAATCTCGCCCAGAGCACCTTCCGAGATGAATCCCATGTCGACCAAAATAGCGCCAACGGTTTTTGCACCCTTGAGTCGATCTTGCTCTTTCAGCGCAATTGCTAGTTGGTCATCAGAAATAACCTTTTTGTCCAGTAATCTCGTGCCAATATCTACAGTGGCTGATGTTGTGACCATTTTATACCGAATCTGATTGAAGATACCGAACTATTTTTACCTGAACTAAATCAGATTCGGTATGGGGTTCCCCACAACGTGGGGCGCCGCTCATGCGGCGTAAGAAAAAATACTGTTCCCCACAACGTGGGGCGCCGCTCATGCGGCGTAAGAAAAAATACTGTTCCCCACAACGTGGGGCGCCGCTCATGCGGCGTAAGAAAAAATACTAAACCTCTTTCAAAACCCGCTTTTAGCGAGGAATTGGAGGGCGGATTGAAGCACAGGAATGTAAACCTACTCTAGGGCGCCTCTAATGTAGGTGCGGATCCGAGCATCGAACCAACCGAACAATTACCGCTAAAAGGTAGGGTTTTGCAGAGGTTCCTTAAGAGGTTGAACCCATCACGCTAAGCCATCTGCTTCTTGCTCGTAGGCGTTTGGCGTCAGCGCGACCGCGCATTTCGGCGCCGCGATCTTTTAAACTAACTGCATTACGCCATTTGTGAGAATCGCTGTGATCTTGCTGCGCGGTTGAAGATTTTTGCAATGACAGCGGGTTTTTTTCTAGCTCTTTACGCCTCGCCAAAACCCTCGACCTTACATCGAAAACTACTGTCGCGCGATTACGGTCATGCAATCTTTTGTGATGCATGATGATGTTGTCGACGAACCAACGACGTTTGCGATTCACTTCTTTTCGGAGCTGCCGACGATTAGCTCTACCATGGCGACCACGACGAACATGGCTGTAAAGCGCGTGCGCCAAAGAATGTCCAGCAACATCCTGCACCAAAAGCGGGTGAGCGTTCAGGAAATTTGAAACATCGAAGGTCATTACGCCCATTAATGGCAAGCTAGGAAGAATCACGATGAGATTTTAATTTTGAGAGATGCGGCTATTTGCCAATACAAAAGCGTGAGAAAATTACGTCCAGAATATTTTCGACATCAACCTTGCCGGTAATTTTGCCAATCTCACGCGCAGTCATGCGTAGATCTTCGGCTGCGAGTTCAATATTTTTTTGTAGAGAAAAATTTTGCAGATTTTCGGCGGCGTTTTGTAACGCACTGCGATACCTTTCTGCAGTAATTAGTGGGTAATTTTGATTGGGAATTATTTCTAAAATTTTTTCCTCAAGCTTTTTTAAAAGCTCAGAAGTGTTGATGTTATTGGTTAAAGAGATGTCGATGTAATTTGAACTTTGCTGGTTTAAATCGATTTTATTCACCACTAAAATAGTATTCTCATCAATTAAATGCTGGTCTTCCTCGCGCAAAATTGGATTAGTTGCGTCGAGTAAAAAAATTTTTAAATCAGCTTCAGTGGCTTTTTTCAAGGCTCGACGGATTCCTTCAGCCTCAATTTTGTCAGATGTTTGACGAAGCCCAGCGGTGTCAGAAATTCTTACCGACACCCCAGCAATCGACAAATGAACCTCAATCACATCACGAGTTGTACCAGCAATTTCAGAAACAATTGCCACCTCGCTGCGCGCTAAAAAATTAATCAAACTAGATTTTCCAACATTCGGTGCGCCAATAATGGCAAGGCTTAAGCCATCTTTAATTTTTTGACCAACCTTTCCGTCGTCGAGATGAGTCGTGATTTCTGTCAGTAATTTTTTTACATCCACCTCGACTTTATCGGTGATGTTCTTTGGCAAATCTTCGTCAGGGAAATCAATCGCCGCCTCCAACATTGCCGAAATTTCAACCAAACGAAATCGCCAATTCTCGTAAATTTCTCCGAGACTTCCTTCCAGCTGACGAAGCGCTTGTTTGTGCTGTGCAGCAGTTTCTGCGGCGATTAAATCTGGAATTGCCTCAGCCTGAACTAGATCCAATTTTCCATTTAAAAATGCACGTTTGGAAAATTCTCCCGCCTCAGCAAGTCGTACATTTTTTTGCTGCGACAAAATTTCCAAAACTTTTTTTAGAATAAACGGAGAGGCATGAATGGAAATTTCAGCGACATCTTCGCCGGTAAAACTTTTTGGTGATTGAAAAAAAGAAACCAAAACTTCGTCGATGATTTCAGAAGTTTTTGGGTCGGAAATTTTTTGAAATGAAATTTTCTGATGCTGCGGATTACCTTTAAAGCCAAGACTTTTCAAGCATTGAATTGTCGCAGGTCCAGAAATTCGAATCACCAAAATTCCGGCGCGAATTATTGAAGTAATTGGGGCAAAAATTGTGAACATTCCAATCTTGATTCAAATTTTAAAAAATTTCGAGCTTACTCCTGCCTAGCTATTTTAGCTGAATCCGCGCCCAAGGCTGCTCTAAGACCTCTTGCTTAGAGCTGCAAGGTCTAAAGGTGATTGCCTAAAAATTACTAATTCCATTTTTGACAATCGACCACCTCCAAACCCTTGAAATTAGCGGGTCGAGTAAAAAGTCTAATTTTGCACAGCTGTGCAAAATCTTAAAATCTGACTTTTTTTCCAGCTAAAAATCTTCACCCTCAATTGAGCTGGAAATCAGAAAATTTCTTGCTTCCACAATTTCTAACCCCTTTTCTTTCGCGTCACACTAACTCGCTCGAGCCATGCAGCGCCCCTCTTCATCCAAATCCATTTTTATGAAAATCAAACTAGCAATCATTTGCGCAATTTTCAGCGCGACTATTTCTTCTTCATTCGCGAAAGAAAATCCAATCAAATCAATGACTGAAGAAAAAATCGGAAATTCTTCAGTCGTCAAAAGTGACTCCAGAGAAAAAATTCAGCCATTCGATTTTCAAAAATTATTCTCCGACGCGGAAACCTATTTCAAAGCTGCGAAGGCTTGGGAAAAAATTAAATGCGAACCAAAAAGTGGTTTCATTTGCACTAAGCACGAATGCGCAAAAAGAGACGTTAAAACTTTTGTAATTCTAGACAAAAAAGACAAAACCATCACTCGCTGCGAAGGAAAGACCTGCGAAACATTTCCTGCAAAATTCAACCAAACTGGCGTTTTCTTCAACGTACAAACCGAAGGTCCGATTGGAACTTTAGTCAGAGTTTTGGGCGACAATCGTTACAAAGAAATCACCACAATTGGTCTTGATGCTTACATTGCCAATGGAGAATGCGAAATTGTCGTTAAGTAATAGGTGGTAGTCACTCCAGAGCTTGTAAATTTTTCTAATCACCTCGCCGACATCTCCGAGCAAATCGCCAAGAAATATTTTCGTTTAGAAAATGGCGAGGTCGCGAAGGGAGATGGCTCTCCTGTCACTGAAGCTGACCGCCAAATAGAAAAAATTATTCGCAGCGAAATAGAAAAAAAATTCCCCACACATGGAATCATCGGCGAAGAATACGGGACTCACAATCTCGGCGCTGATTTCGTTTGGATTCTAGACCCCATTGATGGCACCTCCTCTTTCATCATCGGTCGCCCACTTTTCGGCACGCTCATTGCGCTCACTCACAAAGAAAAATCAGTTCTGGGAATCATGAATCAGCCAATTAGCGGTGAGCGCTGGATTGGCATTGATGGACAAGGATCATGGCTGAATGGCAAAAAAAATAAAACCCGTAACTGCCTTGAATTGTCTGATGCCGTAATGTGCGCCAGCTCGTCGCATCACTTCCAAAATGAAGACGAAAAAATCTTAAAAAAAATTTCCGGACTAACAAAATACCAAAAATTGGGCGGGGTGATTTACGGCGGCGACTGCTACTCCTACGCCTCTCTTGCATCTGGCTTCATCGACATCGTAATTGATCCCGGTCTAAAAGTTTACGATTACGCCGCACTCATTCCAATCATCGAAATGGCCGGTGGAGTCGTGACTGACTGGCATGGAAATGATCTGCAATTAAAATCTGATGTAAGGTTAGTCGCATGTGGCAGCAAGGAGCTGCACAAGAAATTTTTGGAACTGATTTAAGGGCGGCAGCTGATGCATCACAAAATTAAAAAAATCTTCGAGCTAGAAGCTCTCACTGGAATCTTGCTGCTCACCGCCTCCATTGCCTCTCTTCTCCTCGCTAATTCAAGCTACTTCTCGCCTTACCAAAATTTTCTCGCACTCGATTTACCGCTAAATTTCTTCGGCATTAACCAAGACCTAACCCTTCACGATTGGATCAATGACGCTTTGATGGCGGTATTTTTTTTGCTGATTGGATTGGAGCTTAAGGAAGAAATTTTAGTCGGAGAACTTTCGAGTAAATCACGAGTGATGTTGCCAGCAATTGCTGCTTGTGGCGGGGTAATTGTGCCGGCTTTGATTTTTTATTTCTGCAACTTTGAGCAACCGCAAAACCTACGGGGATTTGCCATTCCAACCGCAACTGACATCGCTTTTGCTTACGGCGTAATTTGTCTTTTTGGGAAAAAAATTTCCAAATCTCTCAAGGTTTTTCTAATCTCCTTGGCAATATTTGACGATCTAATCGCCATCTTAATCATCGCCTTTTTTTACACAGAAAATCTCGCCACAACTTATTTACTTTTCTCACTTCTAACCATCTCTGGACTGGCAATTCTAAATTTCAGGAGCTCCACCAAAATTTCTTTTTACCTAATTTTGGGAATAATTTTGTGGCTGATGATCTTAAAATCTGGGATTCATCCAACCGTTGCTGGCATTGCTTTGGCAGCTTTTATTCCTCGTCAAAAAAATCTACTTCACGGGCTGATTAAAAAAATTGCGCCGACGGTAAATTTTTTAATCCTGCCGATTTTTGCCTTCACCAATAGCGGTGTAAAATTCGAGAATTTTTCTTCAGAAATTTTTACCAACCCATTGGTTTTTGGAATTATTTTTGGACTATTTTTTGGCAAACAAATCGGCGTGATGCTGTTCAGTTTTTTGGCAATAAAATTTGGACTTACTCACTTGCCGCGCAGTCACAAAGGAGCTACGACTTGGTTCGAATTTTACGGAGTGGTAATTTTAACCGGCATTGGATTCACCATGAGTCTCTTCATCGGATCGCTAGCTTTTTTGAATAATCAGCTTGCTTTTGATGAGGTAAAAATCGGCGTTCTTTGCGGATCATTTTTATCCGCAATTTTTGGGATAATAATAATTAACGCAGCTCAAAGAAAGTTAGGTTGATGACAAAATTGCGTTTCCAAAAAACTCAGAACATTGCCTTAGCAGCTTTGTTAGTGCTACCACTATTAGTCACTACCGCAATTTTTATTACCAACTATTGCCACCTCTTTGACGGCGCTGGACTACTCGCTAAAAAAAGATTGCTAGACCATCCGGCAATTTCTTTCTGCGTAACGCCGCTCTTCTTTTGGATGTCTGCTTACCTCTGTCGTCGCTATTCCCCTAACGCCGCAGGCGATCATTTTAAATCAGCAGTTACTCAGCTAAAAAAAGATCCGAATGATTTTGAGAAGCTGTCGGCTTTTTTAAATATCCGTCTCGTGATTGTAAAAACAGTCAGCTCTTTGCTTTCTAGTTTTGGGGGAGGAGCATTGGGGAAAGAGGGTCCATCGGTTCACATGTCAGCAGGAATTTTTGCAATATTCGCCAACGCTTACGCAAAATTTCTGCCCAAAATTAATTTGGATGCTTGGGTTATTTCCGGAAGTGCGGTAGGTCTAACTTTAGCCTTTAACGCACCAATTGCCGGAATCATTTTCGCTGTTGAGAAGATAAGTAGTCGCCGCTGAAGAACCCATCTCCACCCTCAACATTTCCCAAACCGATAGAATTTCGGTAAAAAAATCTCCAACAGATGGAATAAA
>CANMEW010000015.1 GCA_947496905.1 Rickettsiales bacterium
GAAGCAGCTGCGCAAATTGTGTCGTCAGATAAATTTGCTCGCGAGCACGTACATCAAGGTACGCTTTCCTGCTCGCAAATTTTCTTCCTAAAAATTTCTCGAAAAATCTAGGTTTTTCAGAGGCTCCTTAGATGTAACAAATGCGTTGCCCATTTTGCGGAAATATTGAAACACAGGTGAAGGACAGTCGGGTTTCAGACGATGGCGAGTCAATCAAAAGACGACGCTACTGCTCTGCTTGCGACTCACGTTTCACAACTTTTGAGCGCGTGCAATTGCGCGAGATTTTGGTGATTAAAAAGAACGGTGAGAAGAAAATTTTCGATCCAGAAAAGCTGAAAAAGTCAATCGCCATGGCGGTACGCAAACGCCCGGTTTCTGACCTACAGGTTGAGAAGTTAGTCAATAATATTGTGCGTCAGCTTGAGGTAGAAAATGAGACGGAAATTTCTTCGTCAAAAATTGGTGAGATCGTGATGACAGCGCTTGAGAAGCTAGACAAAGTGGCATTCGTGAGATTTGCCTCAGTCTACAAAAATTTTGAAAAAGCCGACGATTTTCAAAAATTCATTAAGCAGATTGTGAGGTCGTAGAGCCTGCAACTTTCCCTCTCCTCAAAACAAAAAACCTCGGTCGAAGATTCAGATTTTGAATTTTTCGGCCGAGGTTTTTTGTGACTTTTTTAGAGTTTGTTCAAACCCTGTTTTTGGAAGAAAATAAAATTTTGAAGCGTGAAATCTGCAACTTTTGAAATTTTTAGATCCTACTGCCTCAAGACTTTTGTGATTTCAAAATTTTTTGCCTAGCGATTTTTGTCAAAATTGAAAAGTTGAATGCTTGCGGCTCTAGGTCTCATTTTTTTGAAGGGTGTTTTTTTGATCCTTTTTTGTGAATTTAAATTTACAAAGCCGCGCCAATGCTGGATTGAGGAAAAAATTTAAAAAGTCTTGGCGCCGAGACTTTTTAAAAAAACTCCTCACGCTGGGGTAATTTCTAATGACGGATATGGGTTGAAATTCCTCGCTAAAAGCGGGTTTTGAAAGAGGTCTAATATTCTCTTACTCTCGGAGTTGAATTTAGCTCAGGAATTGTCGATGTGCTGGCAATGGCTTTGAGCGAAAATTCCAACTCATTTTTTTGAAAATCCTTCAACACAACCAAGCTGTGAGCTAGAAAATTTTGGTCATCCCGACATTTGAAATCAGAGCGGTAATGCGCGCCTCTACTTTCCAAGCGACTCAGCGCCGAAAAATTTGCCGCCAGCGAATTTAAAAAAAGATTTTTGAGCTCGAAATAAGCAACCAACTCCTCATTCCAAATTAAATTTTTATTCGCGATTCGGTAATTTTTAAAAAACTCGAATAGCTCTTTTGTTCGCGCCAGACCTACATTCAACAAAGCATCATCGCGAAAAACTCCGAGATTTTTTTCATTATTTTGCTGCAGCAGATTTTTTAACGCGGCGAGAGAAATTTTTCTTCCCTCCTCCCTCTTTGCATCTTCATCACATCCAAGAATTTTTGCCAATTTCTGAATTTTTTCTTCGGCAATTTTTTTTGCTGAGTTAGAGAAATCTTTAGAACCATAACTTAAAATCTCTGCCGCTTTTCTGCCGGCAATTTTTCCGAAAACGATTAGATCGAGCAAAGAATTGCAGCCCAAACGATTCGCTCCGTGAACCGAAACACAAGCCGCTTCACCTACTGCCATCAGGCCGTCAATCACCACACAATTCAGATCAGTTGGAATCCCTCCCATGCTGTAATGAGCGGATGGAACAACGGGGATGAGGTCTTTAGCAACATCGAGACGAGCAAAATTTTTCACCAATTCAACAACTCCGGGGAGTTTATTTTTCAGAACTTCAGCACTCAGATGGCGCAGATCGAGATGAAGAAAATTTTTATTTTCTCCAATACCGCGACCTTCATGAAGCTCTGTCGCCATTGCCTGCGAGACAACATCGCGCGAAGCAAGCTCCATCATTTTTGGCGCGTATTTATGCATGAAACGCTCGCCAGAAACATTCAATAAGTAGCCACCCTCACCTCTCGCTGCCTCGGTAACCAAGAATCCGTGACCAAAAATTCCTGTCGGATGAAATTGCACAAACTCCATGTCTTGCAGCGGTAGACCTTCTTCGAAAACTAGTGCAGAGCCATCTCCTGTGCAGATTAGAGATGAGGTAGTATTTTGAAAAATCTGACTGTGTCCACCAGTCGCAAGAATTACGATTTTACTTTGGAAAATTACGAGCTCGCCAGAGTTTAAATCGACCGCTAAGCAGCCTTGGCATTGTTTTTTTTCTTCGATCAGTAGGTCGGTTACAAAAAATTCTGAGAAGAATTTGACATCATTTTTGAGGGATTGTTCGTGCAGCGTGTGAAGAATGGTGTGACCTGTTTTGTCCTTAGAATAACAGGCGCGGTAGGCTTGGTCTCCCTGTCCAAAATTCGTAGTTTGACCACCGTAAGCGCGTTGGGAAATTTTGCCATTTTCGTCGCGAGAAAAAACCACACCCATTTTTTCAAGCTCCAAAATCGCTGACTTGGCTTGACTGCAGAGGATTTCCACCGCAGCTGCATCAGCCAAATAATCGGAGCCTTTGAGAGTATCGTAGGCGTGCCACTTCCAGTCGTCGTCAGCAACATTGCTGAGAGCGGCATTAATTCCACCCTTGGCCGCAACGGTGTGACTGTTACTTGGAATGACCTTGCTGATGACGGCAATATTTTTTGCACCAGAATTTATTGCCGAGATTGCCGCCATTAAACCGGCACCACCAGCGCCAATAATGATGATGTCAAATTGCCTTTGGGAAGTTTTGAAGCTCATGGGATGAGATCTAGAATTTTTTTTCCGCATCCATTTTTTCGCAGGAACCTAAAATTTTAATTCGTGGATCTGATTTGAGAAAGATGGAAATTTGACCGATCTTCCTGTTGAGCTTGATGACTGAGTCTGCAATTTCGTTCGCAACTACAATGGAGTCATTTTCAAATTCTATTGTTCTAAATGGATGACCAACCTCGTCTCGCAAAAGCTTTCCACCCTCATCAATTTGGTAGATGATACCGCCGTAACGCTTTCCATCAAAAATTTCGCACTCAATTCTTTTTCTTTCTAACGTTTCTCTGATTTTGCTTTTATCCCCCATTTCAAGTGCCGCAAATTTTACCTTATTATTCTGCGAGCAAGTCACGCTTACTCTCCAATTACTCACATCAATACTACCTTCAAGCAATCGCTCATCGCTGCTTTTGCCTAAGTAGTAAACAAACTCTTTGCCGTAAGATTTTTTGACGATCTCAAGAATTGATTCACAACTTTTAAATTTGTCGAAAAGCATCTTGGAAGAGATGTCAGATTTATTTATTTTGATTTCGTAATGAACCGTATTTTCTGCCAAAGAAATTGGATCTGATTTAAATGTTAGCGGCATCGCAACATCGTCTTGGATTGGTATCGGCAAAATAATTTTTGTAGGATCGGCGAATAAAAAGCTTCGCACCAAACTCTCAATTTTGTCTGAAGAATAGCAGTTGTCTGTTGAGGTAAAAAAAAATATTACCGCGACTAAAGTTTGAGCGAAGCGTGCAACTCTCATGTTTTTAATTGGATAAAATTTTGTATTTCGTGACCATCTTTTTGCTCTCAATTTTCTCTTGATCAGATTTTTTTGTAGGGCGGCGATTCAAATCGATTATCTCAACATCTTCTAATGACTTAACCTCTTTGACGGAAGTCATTTTTTTGTCAGAAGTTTTGGAAATTTTTTCATTAACGATTTTTGTCTGATCGACAATTCGGTCGATTAAATCATCAAGTTTTTGGCTGACTGTTGTTGGTGAAGAACTCGATTTTGGAAGTTCAATTTTCTGCGCAGTTTTTGAATTAAAGATTTCGTGATGTGCATCAATGCCACCATCTTTTGTCTGCAATTTTTGTAAAATAATGTGGTAAGATTTCTGATCAAAATCACGACATTTCGACGAGTAAAGAGATACCATCGGGACTATTAAAAATGAGGTTGAGGCGTCAACTAGACAGCGAATGTTTTCAGCTGGGTCAGATCTAGGTCCAAGTTTGCTGACAATGTCAAACTCGTAGTCTTTGTGATTAGAATTTTGGATAAGAATTTTGTACTTACCGGAAGGAATGATGGAGAGAGTTGCGGGCGTGGTTCCGTATTTTTTACCATCGATGATTAACTCTGATCCACTCGGGGTGCTGTCTACAAAAATATTGACCGTGTTTTTGTTTTTAAAAGAGCATGCTGTGTTCGCGACCAGCAATGCTAACATAAAAAAATTTAAACAAGTTTTGAGCATCTTAAAAATTTAGGCGATACTTGGCGACAAGGAGATGTGCATCTTTGTTGTTTTTGATGTTACCTCTTTCTTGCTGCAAAATGGCGTTGAGAGAAAGCGAAGAGCTTTCGTCAAGGGCTTTACTGAAAAATAATTCAAAATCTTTTTCACGACCTTTCGGCTTCAAACTGACATTTTGTTCAAGCCGTGTCACGCCGCCATCGGCATAGCCAGTTGGAATATTAACCCTCGCACTTCCGCTGTAAACTCTAAGTGGCTCAGTGTAGGAAACGCCGATTAATCCAAACTTAGTGTCGGCAAGTAATGCCGAAGAAAAGCCTCTACTTCTCACATCTTTAAACTCTCTAAAAATCCCAACATCATTTCCCGCAAGATCAGTTTTTCCTTCAGAGTAGCTGGAAGTGAAGTAGAGATTGTCGCGAATTTTTTGACGTGAATTTATTTTAAAGAATTTTGTCTTTGGATTTGAACCTCCAGAAAAAGCGCCAGTAGATTGAGCTCCGAGAAAATAATTATTGTATTCTTTTAGGTCTCCGTAAGTGGCACCAAACTGCGTTTTCTTGTTTAGATCGTACTTCAAACCGCTTTCAAACATTCGGTTGTCGGCATTGGTGAATTTAATTGGCGAAGTTCCGTTGCCAGAATTGGAGTAAGAAAAACTGGTGGAAAAATTTTCGCCTAATTTTTGCGAGAAAAACAATTTTTTATTCGTGGTTGTGTCGCTTGCTGCGAAGCTGCTAGATCTTCTGTTTTCAAGACTTTCAAAGGAATGCTGATTGCCTCCAGAAAGAAAATTAAATTGCTTGGTGAAGCTTTCTTCGTCGTAACTTTTGTAGTAGTTCGATTGAAAACCTAGTTTGAAATCTTGGTCAATTTTGTGAGTGTAGGAAGTGGAAATGTTGGAGTTGCCGATGAGTTGCGGATCGTATTTTGAGCGGTCGTAGGTTAGGTGCTTAATGCCAAAAATATTTTGAGAAAAGCTGGGAGAAAATCCGTCGCCATTAAAATTTAAATTATTTGCCAAAAAACTTATTTTTAATTCACCCCTAACCTCACCACCTTCACCAAAGCGAAGTGGAAGCTCTGTTGTTGAGTAACTGCTAAACATCGTGGAATCGAGGCTGAATGCACCGCTTGAAGAGTTGGAGATTTTTTGATTCAAATTCGCTTTGTAATCCCTTCCGTAATCATCAAAAAAAACAGCCTGCGAAACGACTGGATCAAGGTTGTAAGACAGTGCATCACCAAAAACAGGACTGCCAATTATCGAGCTATTTCCAACATCAAAACCAGCGCTAGAAACCGAAGAAGATGCTGGAAGCAAATGTTGACCTCTTGCCTGAACCGCGGCGTAAAGATTTAGCAGTCCATTTCCGTAAACGTCATCAACACCATCTCCTGGATTCGAGCCATCAATCGCAACTCCATCTGCCCTTAGATCTGTTGCGCTGTTGAGTAAAATATTTACTGTTTGTGCAGCAGTAAGTTGTGGCCACGCTGCTCGTAAAATAGCTGCAGCGCCGGCTACGTAAGACGACGCCAAAAGACCCGGATCTGTTGCGGTGTCAAGCGCAATTCCCCCGTCTGGAATGGCAACTTGAGCGACATTTCCAGGTGCAACCATGCAAAAGCTTTTCACCTGTTTGCATCTGTTACTAGATGCCATGATTGTCGAGTTGGTTAGATCATAACCAGCAACCGCAATGCCAACATTGCTTGAAATTGCTGGAATCGCTACAACCACTGCAGGAGCTCTTACATAGTTGAGATTAGCATCTTCTCCAGTTGAAAAAATCACTACTGACCCAGCAGAGTTAGAGATTCCTTCATTTAATAAGACTGGACCAAGAGCGCCAGCAATTAGAGCCGGATTATAATCAAAGAAAGCATCGTTACCTATAATTCCCGCCTCTGTATTGGTATGAGGAATAGCAAAATCTGTCCAGGAAGCCATAAAAACTTTAGCCCCATGATTTATTGTGTAACCAAGACCATATTGACCGGTTGGGTTGCCAGAATCATTTATTTTATACGCCCAATTTCCTGTTGCAGTGTGTACCGCAGCGGAAATTATCTTAGAATTAAAGGCAATTCCATGCATGCCGCCACCGTTTTTAACTCCCGCAACAACTGATGTCACAGCGCTCCCCGGCTTCAAAGTTGACCCTCCAGCGGAATTTACATAATGAGAAATTGTGGGATCGGTAGAGAGGTTTGAGGCAATTTCTGCATGAGTAGTTTTCATTCCAAGCCCAGTTATTCCAATTGTAATACCTTCACCAGCCTGTGCTTTACTGTTTGCATCTAGCAGCGCATAAGAATCAGCTAATCCAATTTTTTCGAATCCAGCAACGTTCTTTTGGTATTCGTCAGAATTTTTGTAACCATCTCTAACTGATGTGTCGAATGTAGAAATCCAAGTTGGCTCAGGTGGAAATATTGGATCTGGCGTGACTACAGCACTTCCGGATGAGGATCCACCTCCACCTCCACCTCCACCTCCACCTCCACCACCACTCATCGCAGCGCTGCCAGCAATAATGGAAATAATAGAAATTATTGCGTAGAACATGCTCTCAAGCTAAGAATAAAATATTGCGGAAGTGGGGATTTGTTACACGAAAAACAATTCAACCAATCCAAATTTAAGCGAATCTTAGGGAGCCTCTGAAAAACCTAGATTTTTCGAGAAATTTTTAGGCAACAAATTTTTGAGCAGGAAAGCGTACCTTGATGTACGTGCTCGCGAAAAAATTTGGTAATGAAAAAATTTCCGGAAAAGATGGTTTTTCAGAGGTTCCTTAGATTTTACTAAAACCGTAATGATTTAAAAATCTGACATCATTTTCGAACAACATGCGTAAATCAGTGATGCCATATTTTAGCATAACAAGGCGCTCCACTCCTACACCAAAGGCGAAACCTTGAAATTTTTCTGAATCAATTCCGCAATTCTTTAGCACATTGGGATGAATCATTCCGCAGCCTAAAATTTCCATGAATTTGTCGCCCTTGCCAATTTTAATGCGCCCCTGTTCGTTCGAGTAATTGATGTCCACTTCCGCCGATGGCTCAGTAAATGGAAAGAAACTCGGACGAAAACGTAGCTCCAAATTTTTTACTTCAAAAAACTTTTCTAAAAAATTTTCTAACACCCATTTCAAGTGCCCCATGGTAACGTTTTCATCAACGATAAAGCCTTCAAATTGATGAAACATCGGCGTGTGAGTGTGGTCGGAATCACGACGGAAAACTCGACCCAAAGCAGCCACGCGTAATGGCGGTTTTGAGCTGAGCATCTTTCTAATTTGCGTGTTAGAAGTATGAGTGCGCAAGAGAAGATCGGAATTTTTTAAGTAAAAAGTATCCTGCATTTGACGAGCAGGATGCTCTGTCGGCATGTTCAGCGCAGTAAAATTGTGGAAGTCATCTTCAATTTCAGGACCTTGCGCAAATTCAAATCCGAGCTCAGAAAAAATTTCTTCGATCTCTTTCATCGCCATGCTAATCGGATGGATTAATCCGCGATTCTCCTTTCTAACTGGCTCACTCAAATCAATTTTTTCGCCCGACAATTTTTCATTTAATTCCGCGATTTCAAAAACATCTTTTGTAGCATCGATTTTTTTTGTGACCTCATCGCGCAGTAAGTTAACAGCGGCACCAAAAGATTTTTTTTCTTCGTTTGGCAAATCTTTTAATTGCAAAAAAAGCTCGGTGATTAGCCCTTTTTTTCCTAAAAAATTAATGCGGATTTCTTCCAACAAATTCTTGTTCTGGGCCTGAAAAAGCTGCGCGTTAAAGTCGGAAAGAATTTTTTCTAAGTTTGTCATTATTACGTGATTGAAGGTTCCTTAAATTTGATTAAACGTAAAACTCTTCGATTTCCTTTTTGTATTTCTCTTCGAGTGCATTTCTCTTCAATTTCATTGAAGGGGTAATATCGCCAGACTCGATGGATATTGCTTCTGTAGTAATATAAAATTTTTGGATCTTTTCCCAATTGTCCAAAGTTTGGTTAATTTCTTCGACCTTTTTCTGCACAAAATTTTGTAAAATTTCTGCCTGTAAAAATTCTTCGTCGCTACCGAGAAAACCAAATTTTTCTTTGAATTTTTTTAGAATTTCAAATTCAGGAAAGAGTAAAGCTGAGGTAAATTTTCTTCCTTCTGCAACCACAACCGCCCCAAGTAAAAATCCCAATTCTTGTACCAGTCTTTGTTCCAGCGGCACTGGACGAACATATTTTCCATTAGCATTTTTGAAGAGCTCTTTTTTCCGTCCAATAATTTTCACAAAACCATCTTCATCGATCTGCGCTAGATCTCCGGTTTTTAGCCAAGCATCAACAATTACCTCCGCAGTTTTTTCTTTCTTGCCGTGGTAACCGCGCATAATGTTTGCGCCACGCGCGAGCAATTCTTTGTCATCAGCGATTTTTAATTCGACCCCTGGAAACGCTTTGCCGACGGTAGCAAATTTGTAAGTAGCGGGACAATTGACTGACAAAACCGGTGAACTTTCGGTTAGGCCATAACCGCAAAATAAACTGATGCCAATATTTTTGTAAAAGTGCTCTAGGTCTGATGATAGAGATCCTCCACCACAAATGATCATACGCATTTTTCCGCCAAAAATAGCGCGAAATTTTTTGTAGACCAAGTGATCAAAAATTTTGTCGGAAAGATTATTTGGAACTTCAGAATTTTTATTTAGAGCACGAGCAAAGGCTTTTTGTGCTAAAAATTTTTTAAAAAAATTACCAGAATTCGTTGCGTCTTTGATGCGCAGAAAAACTTTTTCTAGCACTCTGGGGACTGTCGTCATCAGGTTTGGATGAATCTCTTGCAAGCGATTGCCAACATTTTTGATATCGTCAGCAAAGTGAATCGAAACACCTTGCGTGATGTAAAACATCATCACCATGCGCTCAAAAATATGGGCTAGAGGTAAGAAAGACAAAACCACATCTTGTGGCAAAAGAGGAAAAAGTTCTGCAGTAGATTTAATCTGCGAGACCAGATTTTGATGTGTGAGCTCAACACCCTTGGGCTTTCCAGTGCTTCCAGAAGTGTAGATGATTGTGGCGAGATCTTGAGGGTGAGAAGTTTTTAACAGCGATTGCAGATCATATTTTTTTTCTTCAGCAGCTTTTTTTCCAAGAGCGATTAGGTCATCAAACTCAATAAGTCCGGCATCTCGCAGGCCACGAGTAATTATTTTTAGATTCAGATTTTCATCTTTTACCGCTGCAAAAAATTCTGGATTGTCGGTAAAAACATATTGCGCTCCAGAATCAGAAATTTCGTAGAGCAGATTTTCTTTTGAGATATTGTGAAAAATTGGAACCGTAACTGCACCAGCTATAATCGCGCCTAGATCGACTATTAACCAAATTTGCATTTGGTAAGAAAAATTGACTAAAGTTTGATTTTTTTTTAAACCAATCTCCTTCAGTCCGCAGGCAAAGTGAAAAATTTTTTCCAAAAAATCTTGATTGGAATAAGATTTTAACTGCCCGTTTTCTCTAAAACTAAATGCGTGGGGATTGCTGAAGCTGCTGGCTTGGAAGGATGGTAGCTCACAAATGGTGGAGAAATTTTTCATTTGTGAGCTGTCTTTGCGCGACTTGATTATCGGCGATATTGCTGTTGTGGGACTTGGTATTGCGCGGCTGAGGGATTATTAATCATGTCTTGATTGTAGTAGTAGTCGATCATGTTGGCGGGATTTCCACCAAGTCCAATAATTGAATTTCCACCAACATTGCCAGCATTCGCGCCGAGGTAGGGAATGGTTACGAAATGTTGTTTTTGTTTGAAGTCACCGCATTTGGCTGCGTTATAAGCGTTGAAGGAGAAGATGATGGTCATCATGTCTAAGAAGCATCTTGTGCCATCCGCTGTTCTAGCGCCATTCACGTCTTCCCTCATCGTTCCCCACCAAATTGGAGTTTTAAAATTCGTTGAGCCGTAACCCTCTTTTGTCAAGGTGACCGTGTATTCTTTAGGCTCGATTTTAAAGGTTGCTGGGGTTCTTCCGTAACTTCTGCCTTCAATGAAAATGTCAGCTCCCGGAGGGTTGCTGCCAATTGAAATGTCAACCACTCTGTCATTAAAAAATGCACAAGAAGCTGTGGTTCCAAGTAATGCGATGAGAGTAAATTGGCGAAGTAGTTTCATATTTTGGAGATTTGTTGAATGGGTTAATTCGGTTACTATTTCTTCCAGCGATCATGAACCCAGAACCACTGCGAAGGAAATTCTCTGATCCACTCTTCAAGCTTAAGATTGATGCTGCGAGTCGCGGTTAGAACATCAGAATTAATGTTGCCACTCTTTGTGATTACAAGCGGTTTCTCCGCCTCCACACGAAATTTAAAATTTTTGCCAAGCCTAATTGCACGCGCTGGAATTAGCGCCACGTCATATTTTAAAGCGATGCGAGCAATTGAAGTTGTGGTGATGGCGTCATCGTGAAAAAATTTTACTGGCTCGCCTTCGCTAATTTTTTGATCAGCAAGAATAATTACGAACCCGCCTTTTTTGATCACTTCAATAATTTTGCGACTACCGCTAGCGCTTTTGCCAATTAGCTCCACACCACGAAGTAGGGACGTCATTCTTTCAACGTAGGGATTGTTGAGTGGGCGGTAAACAGTGCCTACATTCAGACCATATTTTAGAAAAACTTTTGGCCCGACTTCCCAATTTCCCAGATGTGCTCCAAAAATTATTCCGCCCTTACCGCTAAGTTTGAAATTTTCTAAATTTAGACGCGTCTCATCGGACATTTCGATGAAGTGATCGATCTCACCAACTGGACATTGAGTAATGTGCGGGAATTCGCCAACGATGCGACCCAGATTGTCCCACATGTCATCCAAAATATTTTCCTGATTGGTTAATTCTGGAAGCGCTTTGCTGATATTTTTGCGCGCCAATTCGTGAACAGAAATTTTTTTACCAATAAATTTTGCAATTGTCGCAGCCACGTCAGAAGCGGTTTGTGGCTTCATTTTGAGAAAAATCCACAGACCAAATTTGACCACTAGGGCTTCGAGTAAGTAGCGCGCGATTTTTAATTTTGATTGAAAAATTTGGATGAGAGCTGCTCGTGAGATCATCAGAGCATCCTCTGCAAAACGTCATTTTCTGGTCTGTCGAAAAAGCGATGCTTGATTACAGCGAGGATGTGAATGATTACAACAGCAAGTAGAGAGTAGGACAAAACCTCGTGCGCCTCAGCAAAAATTTTACCATGGTCAAAGTTTTTTTCGACTAAGGCTGGAAGCTCAATTCCAAAAAAATGCACCGGGAAACCAAAGGAGACTGAGGTTAAATAGCCAGAGATTGGGGTGAGAAGCATTAGGATGTAGAGCGCAAAATGACCAAGATGTGCTAAATTTTTTTCTAGTGGAGATATTGATGAGGGAAGAGCTGGGGGAGTTTTGAAGAGGCGGTTAATGATTCTGATCAAAACTAAAATCAGAACCATTACTCCGAATGATTTGTGAAGATTGTAGACTTCGGAACGATTAACTGATTCCTTACTTAAGAATTCTGTCATGTAGCTGCCGAGTGCGAGCATGAAGATGATCAGCGCTGCCATCAGCCAGTGAAGCATTCTGGAAGTGAGGGGATATTTGGTCATCGATGTCAAAAAGACCTTTGCTTCTCAATAATTTCGTAACACTCAACCATGTCTTTCTCTCTGATGTCTTCGTAATTCTCGAATGAAACTCCGCATTCAAATCCGCCTTTCACTTCTTTCACATCATCTTTGAAGCGTTTCAGAGTTTTTAAAATTCCGTCATGGATCACAACATTGTCGCGCAGCAATCTGACCTTGGCGTTACGCTTAATGACCCCGTCAATAACGAACGAGCCGGCAATTTTTCCAGAACCAGTAACTTTGAAAACCTGCCTGATTTCAGCCTGTCCGAGATATTCTTCATTCTGACTTGGAGCAAGCATTCCAGAAAGAAGTAATTTTAGGTCATCGACCAAATTGTAGATGATGGAATAGTAGCGAATATCAACACCTTTTTGACGAGCCATTTCCTTGGCGGCAGCATTAGTGCGAACGTTAAATCCAACGATGATGGCTTCTGATGCAGCAGCGAGACTAACGTCGCTCTCAGAAATTCCGCCGGTTGCAACATGCACAACTTTAACCGCCACTTCTTCATTATTGAGCTTAGCAACACTGCCATTAATTGCCTCAGCAGAACCATGCATGTCGGCTTTGATGATGATGTTGAGATATTTTAGTTTTCCTTTACCCGATTCTTTGAACACATCAGCAAAAGACTTAGCTGAATTTTTTACGGCTTTCTTTTCTTTTTCTTGACGAGAGCGGTAGGAAATAATTTCACGAGCATGTCTTTCTTCATCAACTTCAACGAATTTGTCTCCAGCATTTGGCGCACTGTCTAGGCCGAGAACTTCGACTGGTACGGATGGGGTAGCAGATTTAACATTTTTTCCTGCATCGTCAGACATTTTTTTAATACGGCCGTAAGAAGTTCCAACAACGATGAGATCAGAAACATTGAGAGTGCCTTTTTGCACAAGCAGCGTTGCAACCACGCCTTTCGCTGGATCAACCCTAGATTCAAGAACAACGCCACTTGATTTGCCGCTGTAAGGACTTTTGAGATCAAGAACTTCGGCTTGTAATAAAATTACCTCTTCAAGCTTGTCGAGATTGAGCTTTTGCTTTGCTGAAACCGACACAAACATTGTGTCTCCACCTAAATCTTCAGCAAACATTCCGTGCGAAAGAAGTTCGTTTTTTACTCTTTGTGGATCGCAACCCGGCTTATCGATTTTATTGACTGCAACAATGATTGGAACATTTGCGGCCTTGGCGTGATTGATCGCTTCGATTGTTTGCTCTTTGACTCCATCGTCAGCAGCAACAACTAACACTACGATATCAGTAACATTCGCACCGCGTGAACGCATTTCAGTGAAAGCTTCATGACCTGGAGTGTCTAAGAATGTGATGAACCTACCATCCTTAAGCATCACCCTAGAAGCGCCAATATGCTGAGTGATTCCGCCATGCTCTCCAGAGACAATGTCTGTTGCACGCAGAGCATCTAGTAGGGATGTTTTTCCGTGATCAACGTGACCCATGATTGTTACTACTGGTGCGCGCGGCAGAAATTCCGAGGTTTCGTTACTTTCCTCTAAAACATTTTCGACATCAGAGTGAGAAACGCGTTTGGCTTTGTGACCAAATTCAGAAACGATGATCTCTGCAGTGTCGGTATCGATCGCTTGATTGCTTGTTACAACCATGCCCATCGAGAAAAGTTTTTTTACGACATCTCCAGTTTTTTCAGACATCCGATCCGCCAATTCAGAAACAGTGATGAGCTCAGGCAAATCAACTTCGCGAATGATTTTCTTATATTCTTTTTGCGACTCTTCTTGATATCTGGATTTTGGTTTTTTTCTTCTCCGTCCAAAACTGTCCAATGCATCTGGATCGCTATCGATGATGTAGGTTAATTTCCTAGTGTTGATGCGCTCTTCTTTGAAACTTGGTTTAGATTTTCTGATCTCCTCCTCTTCCGCAAAGCTTTTAGCAGAGGATGTGTGCGGCTTTTTTACTTTTCTTTTTTCTTGCTCAATCTGCGCTTTTTTTAAACTCTCTTGCTCTTGTTTTTTTCTTTCCTCAACAAGCTTCTCTCTTTCTTCTTTTTGGCGGTTAGTAATCTCGATACTTTGTCGAATTTTACCTCTGACATCAAAGCCATCTATTTTGTAATCCTTAGGCTGCTGTATTCTTTCTGAAATATTTTCTACTACCAGCAAAGTCTCTTCTTGCGATGAATCTGCGGACTCCACCACTTCATTTTGTTGCTGCAACTCAGCTTCACGCTCACGTTTTTCTTTGGTGATTTTACTTAAGATTTCATGAGTTTTTACGTCATTATTCTTGGTGATTCTAGACCGAGAGACTGCTTCAACCCTCGAGCTAAATTCACTTTTATTTAGGTCGACATCAGTGGAAATATTTTCTTTTTTGCGACCCTTAATCGTAACTTGAACCGACGAATTGCTGATTTTTTTACTCTCAACATTTTTAACTGAAAGGTTCTGAGGGCTAGCAGCTGTAGGAAGTTTTAACGTTAGTTTCGAGCGAACTACTGTCGGATTATCGTTGCCTGTCGTCATGAATGTAATTGATACCGAATCGATTGAGGGATCCTCTGCAATATACCAGAGCTATCTTGAAACTTGAACTTCTCAGCTCTGGCATTGAGGTTCCCCACAGCGTGGGGCGCCGCTCGTGCGGCGTAAAAATAAAAAATATACCAGAGTCCAAAGGGCTTTGGTATATTTACGCAGTTTTTTGAAGATATTCTTGGGCGCGATTCCTGATCTCACCGGCGATTTCATCGTCAAATCCTTCGATGGAACTGATTTCAGAAATTTCGGCATGAGCTAAATCTTCAACAGTTGAGAACCCTTCAGAAGCAAGGAGATTAGCGATCATCTCTTCCACATCCAATGTTTCGATGAATAATTTTGACGATTGATTAAACTCAGCAGTTCTGCGAGCAGACTCTTGCTCATCAGTCATGACGTCTATTTTATAGCCAACTAGTTTCGAAACCAATTTTACATTTTGCCCACCGCGTCCAATAGCAAGACTGAGTTGATCTTCAGCAACTACGATTTCGATCAGGCTATTTTCCTCATCAACCACAACTTTGCTAACTTTTGCTGGAGTAATTGCGCTCACCACCATTTCGGCAACATTCGGAGACCATTTGATGATGTCGATTTTTTCGCCACGAAGTTCTGCACTCACTGACTGAACGCGACTACCGCGAATACCGATGAATGATCCAACGATGTCGATATCGTCGCGACGAGAATAAATTGCGATTTTAGCACGAGAGCCTGGATCGCGCGCAACTGATTTAACCTCAATGCTGCCTTCATAAAGCTCCGGCACTTCTTGCTCGAAAAGTTTTACTAAGAATTGTGGATGGGTGCGCGAAAGGAATATTTGTGCGCCATGTGGCTCTTTGCGGACTTCTTCGATGTAACATCTCATGCGGTCGCCAACTCGGAAATTTTCTCTTGGGATGAGACCGCTTTCGTGAATCACGGCTTCGTAATGGTCGACTTCCATCACGATATTTTTTAAGCCAACTTTTTTCACCGAGGCACTGACGATGTCGCCAAGTCGGTCTTTGAAGAGGTTGTATTCTCTATTTTTTTCAGCCTCTTTAACCTTGCGCACGATCTCGTTTCTAGCAACTTGTGCTACAACACGGTTTAGATCGATTGGCGGAAGTTCTTGCTCAACTAAGTCGCCAATTTCAGCGCTCTTATTTTCTTGCTTGGCATGCTTGAGCGTAAGATGGGTACGACTGTCGAAATCCTCAATGTCATCAGCGACGACTTGGAGTTTGTTAAATAATTTTATTTGACCGGTTTTCTTGTCGATTCGGCACTCAATATCCAAATGATGACCATATTTTTTTTTCGCTGCCAGACCAATACCTTCCTGCATCGCATCCACAACCTCTTGCAAGGAAATACCTTTTTCATGAGCAATATTTTCAGCAACCAACAAGATCTCCTTGTTGCCCATGATAGTTAGATTACTAGCCATACTTGAGTTAATTTAATTTATTGAGAAGAGTTTGCGAGGCCTACAGCGTTGAGGGCGGGAAGTGAAGAGCGCGGACACTATTTACCGAAAGTTTGAAATCAACATGTGATTCCGTTTGGTGATTTTGGAGCGGGTGAAGGGAATCGAACCCTCACGGCCAGCTTGGAAGGCTGGAACTCTACCGTTGAGCTACACCCGCGATTTGGTGGAGAAGGCAGGATTTGAACCTGCGAACGCTTGCGCGGACAGATTTACAGTCTGTTGCCATTGACCACTCGGCCACTTCTCCGTGAAGATAACACAACAATGAAGATGCCGATTTGCAAACGAATTGGGGCAAAATTTGGGAAGCGCGCCCTTCTAGGAAGGCATATTTTCAATGTCAACTCGACCTAAAGCTAGACTCCACTTGCATCAACTCCGTTTCATACATTTTTTTGTAGAAAGCATCTCTCGCAATTAATTCCTGATGCGAGCCCATCTCGGCAATTTTTCCATCTTTGATAAAAATAATGCGATCAGCATTGATGATCGATGAGAGCTTGTGCGCCACGGTAATCATCGTTTTATTTTTAGCGAAATTTGAAATTGCATCATTGATCGATTGCTCATTTTGATTGTCGAGAGCTGACGTGGCTTCGTCCAAAAGTAAAATTGGTGAATCCTTAATAATTGCACGCGCGATGGCAATTCTTTGGCGCTCACCACCAGAAAGTTTGATTCCCTTTTCGCCTACAAAACTGTGAAGTTTTTGCGGCAGGTTATTGATGAAATGTAATGCGTGATTTTCGGAAATTATTTTCTCCACTCGCGCCTCGGTGATTGACTGATCTACGTAAGCAATATTTTCAAAAATTGTGCCGGAAAAAATAAAACAATCCTGCGAGATGTAGGCGAAATTTTTTCGCAAATCAGCGAATGACAGAGCTTTCACATCAAAGCCATTCAAGGTGATCGCGCCGGAATCAACGTCGTAAAAACGCAGTAAAAGTTGTAGAGCAGTACTTTTTCCTGAGCCGCTTGATCCAGCAATGGCAAGCTTTTCACCGGGTCTTATTTCCAAATTGAAATTCTCAAGAATCGAAAAATCTTTGCGACTCGGGTAGGAAAAATTTACATTTTGGAACTTAATGACGACTTCTTTCGCAGTTTCAAAAAATTGCGGATTGGCAATTTCTTTAACTGGGGACTCGATTTTTAAAAGTTCAAAAATTCTGCCAGCTGCTGCTGATGCGCTTTGCATCTGTCCCGCAATTTGACTCAATGAAACTAGAGAAGTGGCGGTGATGACCGAGTAAAAAATAAATGACGAAAGGTCGCCGGAAGAAATTTTTCCACTCAGAACATCATGCCCACCAACCAGCAGCACAATCGCAATTCCACCGAATGCAAAAGTAATCACGCAAGCAATCATCAGCGCTTTGATGCGAATTTTTTCCAGAGAAATTTTTAGCGCATTGTCAACAAAGCCAAAAAAATTCCGCGCCTCTTTTTCCTCGCACAGATAAGACTGAATTGTCTTCACCCCGTTAATACTTTCCTCAATGTGAGAGCCAAGCGAAGCAAGCGCTGCTTGCGATTTATTCGACAGGCTTTTGATCGATCTCCCCATTAAAATAATTGGCGCAACAGCGATGGGAATGACCATGGCTGAGATCATACTTAACTTTGCGCTAGTGAGCAGCAAGAAGCAGATGCCGCCAACAAAAAGTAGTGAGTTGCGTAGAAAGAAGGAAATTGTGTTGCTGAAGGTGCTGTAAAGCACAACGGTGTCAACGGTGAGGCGGGAAATAACATCGCCGGTTTTAGTGAGTTCAAAAAACTCTGCCGAAACTCGGATGATGTGATCGTAAACTTTTTTTCTGAGATCAGCGATTACTTTTTCTGCCGTTTCATTAATGAGTGAAGAGCGGTAATAGCCAGAAACCGCCATGATCAAAACTGCGATGATGAAGGTGAGTAAAACTAAATTTAGAAAAAATTGATTTTTTTGCGCGAAGCCAAAATCGATTAAATATTTGATCGCCTTACCAAAAAACAACACCATCAAAGCGGTAATAAAGAGCGCTAAAAACGCCAAAATTACGTCACGCTTGTAGGGTTTAAAAAAAGGCAGCATGGCGAGTAAGCCACTGATCTGCAGGCCTTTGCCGCAATTATCTTTTGAATCTGTCATAAAATAATTTTGAGATCCAAATTTAAACTCCGTTTAACCCAGATCCGTCATTAGAAATTTAGGAGAGTTTAGTTCTGGCTAGAAAATAGAGGGTGAAATGGAATTTTTTAGGCGTAAGCGTATCGAGATACGTGCGCAGTAAAAAGTTTCATTTCAACCGTG
>CANMEW010000016.1 GCA_947496905.1 Rickettsiales bacterium
TCTGAAAAACCATCTTTTCCGGAAATTTTGTCGTTACCAAATTTTTTCGCGAGCACGTACATCAAGGTACGCTTTCCTGCTCAAAAATTTGTTGCCTAAAAATTTCTCGAAAAATCCAGGTTTTTCAGAGGTTCCTTAGCTTTTACATCAACTTCAAATTCCCGTAATCGACGTCGCGGTGATATTTTTTCTTCGTAAAGGCGAGAATTAATCCGAAGCAAATTGCGGTGGAAATCATTGACGAACCGCCATAGCTGATGAAGGGTAGGGTCATCCCTTTAGTCGGTAGCAGCTTTAAACTCACGCCAATATTTACAATCACCTGAATGGTGAATTGCATCATCAATCCACAAAGCGAGAGATAGACAAACATATCTTCCTCATCCAATGCCCGCTTGACAATGCGGGTGATCAAATAAGCAAAAATCAGCAAAATTATTGCGCAGGTAAAAATTCCATATTCCTCGCCGACGACAGCAAAAATAAAGTCGGTGTGAGAGTCGGGGATGAACTGCTTTACCACGCCATTTCCGGGTCCAGTTCCAAAAAATCCACCATTAACAAAAGCATCAATCGACCTTTCCGCTTGGTAATTTTTTTCTCCCGAATCCAGAAATTTATTCATGCGATCTTGAACATGTGGGAAAATGGCGTAGGCTCCGGCGCCAGCAAATAAACCCATCAAAACCAGCGCAGAAATGAATTGCAGAGGCAATCCGTAAACAAAAAGTTGAGTTGCCCAAAGAACTGAGAAAGTGAGCGTCATGCCGAAATCAGGCTGCAGCAAAAGAAGCAGGGCAATCAAAGAAAAAAGGCTAATCGAAATTCCGTATTTTGTTGTCCATTTTTCGAAGTGAAATTTCTGCAAAATGAAGGCGTGAAATATTACGAAGAATGCCTTCACGAATTCTGATGGCTGTAGCGTGAACCCTGCGAGTGCAATCCATCTTTTTGCCCCCTTCGCTTCTGATCCAAAAACCAAAACTACGCCAAGAAGTAAAACTGCGCCGATCAATCCAAGGAGTGAGAAATTTTTTATTTTCTCCTGATCAAGAAAAGAAATTGCGACCAACAAAAACACCGCAATCAAAGAGAAAACCACCTGCTTCTTTACGAAGAAAAACTTGTCGACATTAATTTTTTTAGCGGTCATCGGACTAGAGCTGGCGGTCATCATCAGGCCGAAGACAATGATCCCGAGCACGATTAGAAAATTAACTTTGTCGATGTCGAGCCACCATTTCTTAATAAAATTTAAGTGACGACGATCGAAGGTGTGATTGGATTTTATATCCCAGCTGTCCATGGTTAATGACAAAAAGTTGTTGATTAGCGTGAGTAGGTTTGAATCGCGTTAGTTTGGTGAGGTTTATAAATTCATTGCGGAAGCGCGTAAATTTACTTTGCGCGCAGTAATTCAGCCAGCAGAAAATTTAAACGAAGTTAAAATTTAATTAATTTAGAGACATGAAAAAAACTTCTGCGAATAAAATGTGGGGAGGGCGTTTTGAAAAAAAACCGTCTGACCTAATGCAAGAAATTAATCAATCGATCTCCTTTGATCAAAAGCTCTACAAGCAGGATATTGCCGGCTCTATCGCTCATGCAAAAATGCTTTCCGCAGTCAAAATAATTTCCAAAAGCGAGTCAGAAAAAATTATTAATGGCTTAAAAAAAATCGAAAAAGAAATCGAGGCAGGAGAATTTGAATTCAAAATTGAGCTCGAAGACATCCACATGAACATCGAGTCACGCTTGAAGGAAATCATCGGCGATGTTGCTGGCAAGTTGCACACTGCTCGCTCCCGTAACGATCAAGTCGCTTTGGATTTTCGTCTTTTTGTGCGTGACGAAGTCGATGAAATTTTGAATTTAATTTTTGATCTGCAAAAAAATTTAGTAAAAAAAGCTGAAGAAAATTTTGGCGTAATCATGCCCGGATTCACTCATTTGCAAATTGCTCAGCCTGTCCTTTTTTCCCACCACTTACTTGCCTATTTCGAAATGTTTAAGCGCGATATTTCTCGTCTGAGCGATCTGCGCAAAAGAATGAACGAATGCCCTTTGGGTGCTGCTGCTCTTGCCGGTACATCATTTCCGATCGACAGAAAAATGGTTGCTGCTGAGCTCGGTTTCGATCGTCCAACCGCCAATTCAATGGACTCGGTTTCTGATCGCGACTTCGCCATTGAATTCCTTTTTTGCCTTTCACTTACCGCCACGCATTTGTCGCGTCTTGCCGAAGAAATTGTGATTTGGATGAGCAAAGGTTTCGAATTCATCAGACTCTCCGACGCCTTTACTTCCGGTAGTTCAATCATGCCGCAAAAGAAAAATCCTGACGCCGCAGAATTAGTGCGTGGCAAAACCGGACGTATTTTTGGTTCACTTTTTTCTCTACTCACAACCATTAAGGGAGTTACTCTCACCTACTCTAAAGACAT
Organism: Rickettsiales bacterium; assembly: GCA_947496905.1. GTDB lineage: Bacteria > Pseudomonadota > Alphaproteobacteria > Rickettsiales > UBA1997 > UBA2645. Next base: position 2,445 of record CANMEW010000016.1, read on the forward strand.
GCAGGAAGACAAGGAGCCAGTTTTTGATGCAACAAAAAATTCTAAACTTTGTTTGCGTGCAATGTCCGGCATGATTACCGACATGAGCGTGAATGAGAAAAAAATGTTAGAGATGGCGCAAAGCAGCTACTCAACTGCAACCGACCTTGCAGACTGGTTGGTAAAAAATCTAAAAATTCCATTTCGTGACGCTCACCACATCACGGGTTCAATCGTGAAAATGGCAGAAAGTAAAGGCTTGGGTTTGCATGAATTAAAACTTTCTGACATGCAAAAAATTGAGAAAAAAATCACCGCAGAAATTTTTGATGTTCTTACGGTAGAAAGTTCTGTGGCGAGTAGAGTCAGTGTCGGTGGGACTGCGCAGTCCTGCGTGAAAGAGGAAATTTTGAAAGCTAAGAAGTTGGTGAAGTAGTATTTTTAGAGGCGTCCTTAATTTTAAGGAGCTCTGGTATGCTCAAAAAATGCTGTAAAATTACGCTGGCAGCGATGTCATCTACGAATTTATTTTTTTTGCGAGACAGTGGAGAAAGGTTGTATTCTCTGGCTTCGAAGCTGCTTAATCTTTCCTCAAAAAGAAAAATTGGGAATTTTTTTTCCAGAAATTCGTCAAAATTTTTGGCAAAATTTTCTGCAAATTCCGACATCATCTGAGGGCTTCCATCCATTTGCAGAGGGTGCCCAATCACGATTCCGACAATATTATTTTCAGAAATAAATTCTCGAATTTTTGTAAAATCTTTTTGATTGCCTTGGCGATTCAAAATTAATTTAGGGGTGGAAATCACTCGCCTGTCATCGCACACTGCAATGCCAATTCTTTTTGTTCCGACATCAATCGCCATTAGCCGACCCTTTATTGGCAAGGCTTCACTCACTTTGTTTAAGTCATTAATAATCATTACAATTTTTTGCTTATGTCCAACGTTACCAAGGAAGATATTAAAAAAATTTCTCGTTTAGCAAAAATAGAAGTGCGCGAAGAAGGTCGTGAAGCTTTGGCGAAGCAAGTTGGAAGTATTATTGGTTGGGTGGAAAAATTAAATGAGGTCAATACCGACAATGTTGAGCCGCTAACCAGCGTTCACAATGCGCCGCTTTACATCGCGGAAGATAAAATCAGTGACGGCAACATCACCGAAGATGTTCTAAAAAATGCAAAAAACGCGAAATACAACTATTTCACTGTTCCAAAAGTCATCGAGTAGAAGCCTTGTCACAGCTCTCTTTTCCCTTTCAAGTCTGTAATGATTTAAATCCCTACCGAGAAGAAGATTTTCTTCTGCTCGCAGAAAATTCTGCTTCCGTAAATTTTTTGCAGAAATTTTTTGCGCAAAAAAATTTTTCCAACTCCCAGTTTCAATCTTTGATTCTCAAAGGCGCAGCGTCATCTGGCAAAACTCATTTGCTGCAAATTTTCGCTCAAAAAAATAACGCAGAATTTCTGAATAAAGAAAAAATTTCTGACGTAAATTTGGCGGAATTTTTTTCCGCTAACCAATTTTACATTTTGGAAAATTTTGATGAAATTCGCGACGAAGAATTGATTTTGCGCCTAATAAATTCAGCCTCCGAAGCGCAAGCATTTTTAATTTTAAGCGTTTCTTTGAAGCTAAAATTTTCCCTCCCAGATCTCCTCTCTCGCCTAAAAAATATTTTCGTTACTGAGATAAAAACTCCGTCACAGGAGTCGGTTAAACTGCTTTTGGCAAACGGTCTGTCGCGTAGGCAAATCAAACTTTCTCGCGCTGTGATCAATTTTATTTCCGGCGCCATTAACCGGCATTACGAAACTATTTTTGCAGTGGTGAAGCTAATCGAACTTCACTGCCAAGAGGGCGGGAAAAATCTTACAACAAAAGAGGTTAGGGTAGTTTTAAAAAGTTGTCTGCTCGGATAGACTTGGATTTTTTGGTTAAAACCGACAACAACTTGCCATCTACGTTCCCACTTTATTTACTGCACATCGGTCAAATTCAGATCACCATCAACCACTTCCCATCAACTAAAAAACCAAAAAATGAAAAACAGGATTATAAAAAATATTGCCCAAATCTTGCTGTGTCCCGCGCTTATTCTGCTGCAGAATTGTGCATCCATTTTTAATGGCGGCTCCCAGTCTATCGTAGCTACCGCTTCCGGAGATGTTGAAAATATTTCTGTTGAAATTACTACTTCAGATGGCGCTTACAAAAGTAGACTACCTACAACTATTGTTACTACTCCTTCTAGCTTTAATCAAACTAGTATCACTATTAAAGATAAATGCTATGAAGAAACTAAGATTGAGATAAAAAAATCTATCACTCCGTCTTTTTGGTCAAACATATTGCTTGGTGGTTTGATTGGTATGAGCATAGATTATTTTGATGGATACATGTGGAAAATGGATAGACAAGTTTCTGTTCCACTTAACGAAAGAGATGTTTGTAAAAAATAATTTTTTTCTTCCGCTAACTAAAAAACCGGCGACTTCTTAACGAGGTCGCCGGTTTTTTTATACTCCATGATTGCTTAAATCCCTTTGTAAAAGGGGATGGTTTGGGAAAGTGTGAAGCAGCTTTTCTTCTTCGCAATGGGGCAACTAGGCTCTGTGGGACATCTTAGGAACATCTGAAAAACTTGGATTTTTCGAGAAATTTTTAGGCAACAAATTTTTGAGCAGGAAAGCGTACCTTGATGTACGTGCTCGCGAAAAAATTTGGTAACGACAAAATTTCCGGAAAAGATGGTTTTTCAGAGGTTCCCTTACTCTACCGTAACAGACTTAGCTAAATTCCTTGGTTGATCAACATCGTTGCCTTTGAAAAGGGCGACGTAATAAGCGAGAAGTTGGGTTGAGATCACCGGTAGTAGCGCTTCTTGAATCATTCCGGAAATTTCTGGTAGCTCTATTTTATTTTTTGCCATCTTACCAAATTTTGAAATACCGACTTTGTCGCTAATAAAAATTATTTTCCCTCCGCGAGCATTAACCTCCTGCGCATTTGACACAGTTTTCTCAAATAGATCATTGCGGGCATTGTGCGGTGCGATGACGATGACCGGCATTTTTTTGTCGATCAGCGCGATTGTTCCGTGTTTTAATTCTCCAGCTGCAATGCCTTGAGCATTGATGTAAGAGAGTTCACGAAACTTTAGTGCCGCTTCAAAAGCGGTAACCTGCGAAATGCCGCGACCAATGTAGAGAGCATGCTTTGCTCTAGTTAGAGACTTTGCGATTTTCTTGATATTTTTGAGATCATTTACGTCGAATAGCTGACCCATCTTCATGCCAGATTCTGCGAGCTCTTGCAGTAAATCAGATTTTTCTTTTTCAGAAATTTTTTCTTTTACGCATCCCAAATGAATTGCTAAAAGTGCCAGAACTGAGATTTGCGCAGTGTAGGCCTTGGTTGAGGCGACGCCAATTTCTGGACCAGCAATTGTACGAATTACGGAGTCAGAAAGTTGTGCCATTAAACTGTGGGCAGCATTGATTACAGAGAGAATTTTTTGGCCATTCTGTTTGGCGAATTTTAATGCGGCGAGCGTGTCAGCAGTTTCTCCAGATTGAGAAATGAAGAGCATGAGATTGTCATCACGAAATGGATGAGTGCGGTAACGGAATTCGGAAGCGATGTCCACTTCAACTTCAACTCCAGAAATTTTTTCGATTAAATATTTGGCGCAAAGCCCTGCGTAGTAAGATGTACCGCAGGCGACAATGGTAATTTTGTTAATTTTTTTTAGATCGAAAGTGAAGTTTGGGAGATGAATGGAGTTGCTGCTACTGTCGACATAGGCCTGCAAAGTTTCTTCTAAAACTCGCGGCTGTTCATAAATTTCTTTAAGCATGAAATGATCATAACCATCCTTGGAACTGCGTTTTCCTTCTACTTCCATCAGCTTGGGAGATTTTTTTAATTCCCTTCCTGCTGCGTCAAAAATCTCGATATTTTTTTTTGAAATAATCGCGAATTCACCATCCTCTAGAGTGATGATTTTATTGGTGCGATCAGACAATGCGTAATAGTCGGAGGCGATGTAATTTTCTTCTTTGCCAACACCCAAAACTAGCGGAGAGCCACGTTTGGCAACGGCAATTAGGTCATCGTGATCTTTAAAAATTACTGCTAAAGCAAAGGTTCCACGAATCTCCTTTGTTGCTGCAAGTAAGGATTTTTTGATGTCGTGAGTTTTTTCGAAATGGAATTCGATTAGGTGGGGAATGATTTCGGTATCTGTTTCGCTGAGAAGTTGATCTTTGGAAATGTGACCAGATTTTTTTAATTTTTCTCGTAGCTCAGAATGATTTTCGATGATGCCATTGTGAACTACGCAAATTTTCGATGATGCGTGAGGATGGGCATTTTGCTTACTTGGGCGACCATGGGTAGCCCAGCGCGTGTGGCCAATTCCAATGTCGGAATGTAGATTTATTTTTTCTAGAGCAGCTTCAAGTTTGGCAATTTTCCCCTCCTCTTTCACCGTCTTAAAAATATTTTTTTCAAGCACAGCAATTCCGGCAGAATCGTAGCCGCGATATTCCAATTTTTTTAAGCCTTCAAGAATGATCGCGACAGAGTTTTTACTGCCAACAACTCCAACAATTCCGCACATTTTTTCTGAAATTTAGTTGATCAAATAGAGACGCGGAGCGCAAGCTAGGAAGGCGCTCAGCCCAAGTCAATCATAATATTTTGAAATAAATTTGAGGAGTGTTTCTGGGCGTAGTTTTTGCGCAGTAAGTGGCAATTGGTATTGATGTTTGTCATTGCTTTACCGAGTCCGCTACCCTTTAGTGGCGCCTCTCAAAACCATCCCCATTAACAATCCTCAACCGTCGCATTGTGCAGATCTCAAATTTTTTAGAAAAATTAAAAGCTGAAAACGGATTGTCCTTTAACAGCATATCCGCTTACAGCAGCGATTTAGACCTTTTTGCTAAATTTCTGAGATCAAAAAATATAGTCATAGAATCTGCTACGGCTGACGATATCAAAGATTATCTCTACGAACTTCACGCAAAAAATTTAAAATCAGCGTCAATTGCCCGCAAAGTTTCCTGCCTCAAAAGTTTTTACAAATTTCTTGAAAATGAGAATTTGATAAAAACGACGCCAGCCCTTTATTTACAAGCACCAAAGCGCGACACCAGATTACCAAAATTTTTACATGAAGAGGAGATTTTCAAGCTTTTAAATTGCGTTAATTCCGACAAATCGGAGTTCGGAATTAAGCTTTCCTGCATGATGGAAATTCTCTACGCATCCGGTCTACGCGTGACTGAACTGGTATCTCTACCAATTGTGGCAATTCAAGAAGATGAGGGATCGGATGGTAAAAAAACTCTCCGCAATTACATGATCATCAATGGCAAAGGAAATAAGGAGAGGATCGCTCCACTCAATAAATCCGCCATCAGAATGCTGCTTGAATATTTAAAGTTACGAAAAGAACTGGGGCATGAAAAATCAAAATGGCTTTTTGTTGGAGCTTGTAGGACGAATAAAAAAGAAGGTGAAATTCGGCGCAAAAAACCAGCGATGAATGATACTCATCTTACTCGTCAGCGCTTTCACTGCATGTTAAAAGAATTGGCGCTGAAGGCGGGAATTGATCCAACTCGCGTTCATCCTCACGTCATTCGCCATTCATTTGCTACACATTTACTTAATAGCGGAATTGATTTGCGCGTGCTGCAAGAACTACTCGGACACAGCGACATCTCTACCACAGAAATTTACACCCACATTTCAAACTCCAAATTGAAGGATCTTGTCTTCAACCACCACCCATTAAGTAAAAAATCATGAAAAAAAAATCTGGCATCGGCGTGACACTTGAGAGCCTTAATGGCGCGTTGGCTAAAAAATCAAAATTGTTGAATCCGCAGGATGAGGAAAGCGGCGAGTCTTCGGGAGAAATTTTGTCAGACAAAGAAAGGGATGATCTCAAGGCTCAACTTGCCATGCTGGAAGAGTTAAAAAAAGAGTGGGAGAAGAAGCTTTTCGATGTTGAAAAAGGTAAAAATGCAGAGCAAAATAAAGCAGAAAATGATCGCGAAAAAGAGGGGTCAGAATTAGATGTGCGTAGCGTGGCAGTTGGTGGTTTAAAACTTCTTGTGTCGAAAACGAGCATCACTGTGGAGGCGCCAAAAGAATTTGCTGGAAGAGATTTCTCTTCAATGTCGCGAGAAGAGTTATCTGGGGTAAGTAATGCCAAACCCGGAACCAGTCCCGCTGCGCCGCTTGCTGGAAAAGTTGTTGGCAATGAGGCACAACAAGGTTCATTCCGATGAGTTTCAGAACTTTTTCTCATCCAGAATTAGTAAAAAAATTTCCTCCAGAGGTAAAATTAATATTTAAAATTTTTACCAAGGAAGGCGATGAAATCCGCTTGGTTGGCGGTTCGGTGCGTGATATGCTGTACCAGAGCTACCTGAAGCCTGAACTTTTCAGCTTTGGTATGCGGGGTTCTCCACAATGTGGGGCGCGACTCATGTCGCGTAAAAATAAAGAAATACACCAGAGTCCAAAGGACTTTGGTGTACTCGAAAAAAGACTGAAAGATTTTGACTTTGCGACAAAATTTTTGCCGGAAGAGACGATAAAAATTCTGGAAAAAAATACATTCAAAGCAGTGCCAACCGGCGTGAAATTTGGCACGGTGACAGCGGTGGTGAATGGTAAAAATTTTGAAATTACAACTTTGCGCCAAGATTCAAACCACACTGGTCGTCATTGTGAGGCGGAATTTGTCGATGATTATTTTTCTGACGCTGCGCGTCGCGACTTCACAATTAATGCGCTTTACCTTGATTCTGAGGGGTTGGTAACGGATTACTTCCGTGGAAAATCTGACTTAGAAAATGGTGAGGTAAAATTTATTGGTGATGCTGAAGAGAGAATCGAAGAGGATTTTCTACGTATTTTACGTTTTTTTAGATTTAGTTGTGACTATGCCTCAGGTCTTGATGCAAAAGGTCTTGCTGCATGCGTGAGGCAAAAGGAAAATCTAAAAAAACTTTCACGAGAAAGAATTAGGCAGGAATTTTTTAAACTTATTTCGAGTGAGCAGAAGCAGCGAGTAATTGCAACTTTAAAAGTTCTGAAATCAAAAAAAATTTTAGATCAAATTTTCCCGTCAGAACTTGATGTCGAAGCTTTGGAGAATCTTTTTGCGCTTGAGAAAAAATTAAAATTTTTGGCAAAAACCGAGTTAAAAATCGCCAGCCTGTTTCTGCAAAAAAAGTTAAACTTAAAAAGTTTCTTCAAAGAAATCTGCGCCACAAATTTGGAGAAAAAATATTTTCAATTTTTCTTTGCAGAAAATTTCAAGAAGCTTGATTTAAAAGACTTGAAGCAGTTTTTAGCTTTTGAGGATAAAAATTTAGTCACCGATTTTTACCGGTTGAATTTGCTACAAAATTTCTCTTCCTTAAAAATTCCTACGGCAAAAAAAAATCTAAAATTTTTAGAAAAATTTTCTTTGCCAAAATTCACTCTTAATGGCTCAGAGGTTGAAAAACTTGGGTTTACAAAAGAAAAAATTGGAATTGCGATTTGCGCTGCTAAAAAATTCTGGGCAAAAAATAATTTTAAATCTGATCGAAATTCTCTAATAAAATTCCTCTCAACTAAGTCCGACAAAACATGGCGTCCTCGCATCAAGAAAAACTCTACAACGAAATAGTCGAATATTACGCCTACGCTGATCGCTTAATCAGAGCTGCCGAAGACAGCTCTCACAAATTGGCGGAACAGCAATTTGCCATCGTTGAAGAAATTACCAATCGTCTCGAAGAATGCGCAGACAAGCTCGCCAATCAATACATTGAATTCATTAAAAATGGAGAATCAGAAAAGTTGGTGGAATCGGTCAGGGCGTCCTTAAATGGCATCTCATCAAAAATCGAAGAATGTCGTAACAAAATTTTAATTTTGTACCAGGAAGGTGATGCCTCTTAAATCCGCAAACGACTTTCAGAATATTCTCTCCGCACTGTCCTCAGACTTAGCAAAAGTTGACCAAATTATTTTAGAATTTGCCGTCGGAAAATCCCCCCTCATTCAAGAAATTTCTAATCACCTCATTGCCTCGGGAGGAAAAAGAATCCGCCCAATTTTGTTGATTCTAGCAGCAAAACTCTGCGGTACAAAATCTGGTGATGATCACTTCAACCTCGCAGCTGCAGTTGAAATGATTCACAGCGCAACCTTGCTTCACGATGATGTCGTCGACGCTAGTCAAATCAGGCGTGGCAAAAAAACCGCTAATGCCATTTGGGACAATAAGGCAAGCATTCTTGTCGGTGATTACCTCTTCTCAGTCGCCTTCCAGCTGATGGTGCGCAGTAAAAATTTGCGAGTGCTCGATTTACTCTCCAAAGCCTCTTCCACAATGGCAGATGGCGAAATCATGCAGCTCGAAAATTCTCACGACGTAGAGCTGTCTGAAGAAAAATATCTGGAAATTATTTTAGGAAAAACTGCGGTGCTTTTTTCTGCCGCTTGCGAATCGGGGGCATTAATAAACCAGAGCTCGGAAGAGGAAATAACCGCACTCCGTGAATTCGGGAAAAATCTTGGAATAGTGTTTCAAATTGTTGATGACATGCTCGACTATTCTTCTGGTGAACAAATTCTGGGGAAGGAAATCGGCGATGATTTTTTTGAAGGAAAAGTGACTTTGCCGGTGATTTTAACTTACAAAAAGTCTGACGATGCGGAGAAAAAATTTATCTCCGAAGCTTTCTTGGAAGCGCTGAATAGTTCGGAAAAAAATCAAAATAATTTTTCAAAAATGCTGGCGCTGATCAAAAAATATGAAGGGTTTGAGTCGGTTAAAAACTTGGCTTCGCACCACCATTCTCTGGCATTAAAAAATTTAGAAATTTTCTCAGAAAATCCTGCTAGGCAGGATTTAGTCACAATTCTCAACCACTCGCTTGAAAGAATTTTTTAGAAATATACTCATTCAGCTTCAAGAAGCTGAATGAGTATATTTTAAATTTTTTACGTCGCACGGGTGGCGCCCCACCTTGTGGGGAACCCCGATACCGAATCTGATTCAGATCAGGGGAAAAAGATCGGCGCCTTCAATCAGATTCAGTATCTTGTGAGATATTTCCTCAAACGCTTCACCCGCATCGCAATCATCATTGCCATCTACATAATTTTTATTCTGATCTCTTTGCGTCAGCCTGCACATTCTCAAGTTATTGACAGCTCTTTTTACCAATGGACGGTTTACGAAATTCAGGAAAACGAGCTTGATTACAAAAAGTGCTACATCGTCTCTCACCCAATAAAATCAGACTCTGATCACAATTCTAGACAAAGACCTTACGTGATGATTACGCGTTTTCAAAAGAATCGCTCCGAAGAGGTCAGTATTTTTGGTGGTTTCGAATTTAAGCTGAATGGCGAGGTATTTGCCTTGGTTGATGGTGTGCAGTTCAAAATCACGGCAAAAAAAGATGTCGCTTGGGCGCGAAGTAAAATGGAAGATGCAAGAATCATCGAAACCATGCTAAATAGTGGCGTGATGAAAATTCGCAGCAACTCCGCAATTGGTACTTACGCAGTTGATGAATATTCTTTAAAAGGAATTACCCGCGCTTACGCGCGGATGAGAGAAATTTGTAAATGACGCCTGTCAGATTTTCAGTGCAACCAAGTTAATTTTCATGAAGCACCCCATTATTTTTTCTGTTTTCACAAGTCTTGTCATCTCCTTTACCACCTCTGCAGCCTTAGCGCAAAGCACTGATTCCGAAGTTTGGAACTACAAGGTTAGTGCAAAAAAACTCGACAATTCTCGCAATAAACTCTCTCCAAAAACGGGCGGCAGCTCATTTTCTTTCTCCCAAAAAGACATCGACAATTTACCGCAAGGGCAGTCAACACCTCTGAACCAGTTGCTGTTGCGGGCTCCAGGCGTGGTGCAGAATTCTTACGGACAAGTTCATGTGCGCGGTGATCACTCTGCTCTGCAATACCGCATTAATGGCATCATGATCCCAAAAGGCATCACCAGCTTTGGACAAAGTTTTGACGCCCATTTCATTGACAGCGTCGACTTACTCACCGGCGCGCTGCCGGCGCAATACGGCTACAAAACTGCCGGCGTGGTCGAAATCAAAACTAAGTCAGGAGTTTTTAATTCTGGTGGGCGTTCAGAAGTGACAATTGGCGAGAATCAGACTCGCGGGGTGAATCAGCAAATTGGTGGGGCGAAGGGGAATTTAAATTATTTTATCAGCGCATCTTACTTGGAAAATAATCGCGGCATTGACTCTGCAACCAGCAGGAAACCAATCCACGACGACACGAGGCAGGACAAAGCTTTTGGCTACTTTTCTTACTCACTCGACAATAGCTCGCGCCTAAATTTGATTGTTGGAAATGGCACGAATCGCTTCCAAGTACCAAACTCTCCGGGGCAAAAAACATCTTACACTCTGAGTGGTCAGAATGCGGTTGACTCATCTACCCTTAATCAAAATCAAACAGAGTCTAGTCGCTACGCAATTCTGGCTTGGCAGGGTGTCACCGATTCAGAAATCGATTACCAAATTTCTTATTTCACGCGTTACAGCGAGCTAAAATACCGCTCCGATTACGTTGGCGATTTAATGTTCAATGGTGTCGCCTCAGACATTGACCGCTCCAGCTTCATCAATGGTGCGCAGGGCGATTTCAGCTATGCTTTAGATGGAAAAAATACTCTGCGCTCTGGTTTTTTTGTTAGCGATGAAGTGACAAAAAGAGAAACTCAAAATGCGGTTTTTAAAGCTACTCTACTAGGCACGCAAACTAGCTCCGATCCAATATCAATTTCTGATGGCGTAAAGCGTAACTCGCAGCTTTACGGGGTTTATTTGCAGGACGAACTGAAGGCGACAAGCAAGCTCACTTTCAATTTTGGCGGACGTCTCGACGCCTCAAATTCTGTTTCGAGTGAAAGTCAGTTTAGTCCGCGCTTGGGCAGCATTTACGACTTAAGCGGAAAAACTAAATTACACGCTGGATATGCGCGCTACTTCACTCCGCCGCAAAGTGAATTACTACAAAATTCTACTCTCAGCAAATTTTCTGGAATGACTAATGACCATGGAATTGACGGCGGAAAGGTAAAATCTGAGCGCACAAATTACTACGATGTCGGCGTTTCGCACCAGCTGAGTAAAGGCTTCACGATTAGCTTAGATGCTTACCTAAAACAAATTCGTAACGTTCTTGACGAAGGGCAATTCGGCAATGCTTTGATTTACACTCCGTTTAATTTTCAACGTGGGAAGTCGCGTGGCGTTGAGTTTAGCGCCGATTACTCTCAAGGAAATTTTTCGTCTTACTTCAATTTTTCAGCGCAACAAAACAAGGTGACGAGGGTGAAATCGGGGCGTAATTTAGTTGACGCGGATGAAGTTACTTACCTCGAAAACCACTACTCTCACGCGGATCACGACCAGACTTACAGTTCTTCAGCAGGACTTGCTTACCTTCGCAACAAAACGCGCTACACTTTTGATGGGATTTACGGATCCGGCTTGCGACATGGCTTCGCTAGCACCAATCGCATGAAATCTTACACGCAGTTCAACGCTTCGGTGGCTCATGATTTTACATTGCCACTGCTGAACAAAACCAACTTCCGCCTTTCGGCAATTAATCTTTTTGATCACAGCTACCAGCTGAATGATGGCTCTGGCATTGGCGTTGCAGCAACAAAATTTGGTCCTCGCCGCACATTTTTCTTAATTGTGAGTAAGTCTTTCTAACCCTCTTTGCAAAAGAGATTTTTTAAGGGCGCCTCTAAAAATTGCTTTTTTCGGCAATTTCTTCGTTACCAAATTTTTTCGCGAGCACGTACAAGTAGTACGCTTTCCTGCTCAAAAATTTGGATGCCTAGAAATTACTCAAAAAAATCTAATTTTTAGAGGCGCCCTTAAGTGTAGTTACAAAAATGGCGTCTCAAAAATAATTTTGAGACGCCATTTTTTTTGTAAAATTTAAATCACCCGACCTGAGAAGTGCTTCACACTTCTCAAGCCACCCTCTTTTTCAAAGAGGGTTTTTTTAATTATTTTTTCTCGTCCTTCACCTCTTCATATTCAGCATCAACAACTTTTTCTGAAGAGTCATTTGAAGTGGAAGAAGCATCTCCATGCGAAGATGATTCAGTTGCTCCTGCGGTTGCCCCGCCGGCTTGAGAAGCTTTGTAAATCGCTTCACCAAGCTTCATTGAGCTCTGAACTAGACTGTCGGTAGCTGCTTTTAACTCAGCTGCTTCAGATTCTGGTTTTGCCATCAAGTCTTTTACTTTTTGAACTTCAGCTTCAATCGCTGCCTTGGTTTCGGCGTCAACTTTTTCTCCATGCTCTTTCAAAGATTTCTCAGTTTCGTAAACTGCTGAGTCAGCATGGTTTTTTGCTTCAATCGATTCTTTCTTAACTTTGTCAGCTGAGGCATTTGCTTCAGCATCTTTCACCATTTTTTGAATGTCCGCTTCAGACAGGCCGCCGGAAGATTGAATGTGAATTTGCTGTTCCTTGTTGGTCGCTTTGTCTTTCGCAGAAACTTTCACCACGCCATTAGCATCAATGTCAAAAGTAACCTCGATTTGTGGCATGCCTCTTGGAGCTGGCGCAATACCTTCCAAACTGAACTCACCAAGAAGTTTGTTATGCATCGCAATGTCTCTTTCCCCTTGAGAGACCTTGATGGTAACTGCGGTTTGACCATCTGCTGCAGTTGAGAACACTTGGCTTTTGTTAGTTGGAATCGTGGTGTTGCGATCAATCAAGCGAGTGAAGACACCGCCTGCAGTTTCAATTCCTAAAGAAAGTGGGGTAACGTCTAACAACAATACGTCTCTGATGTCGCCTTGTAATACGGCGCTTTGGATTGCAGCTCCAATCGCCACAACTTCGTCAGGATTTACGCTTTTATTTGGCTCTTTACCGAAAAGTTTTTTTACGGTTTCGATTACTTTTGGCATGCGTGACATTCCGCCAACTAAAATGACTTCGTGAATGTCGGAAGCTTTTAAGCCGGCATCTTGAAGGGCGTTTTCGCAAGGTTTAACAGTGCGCTGAATTAGGTCGTCAACTAGTTGTTCGAGTTTTGCGCGAGAAAGTTTGACGTTCAAATGCTTAGGGCCAGAGGCGTCAGCTGTGATGTAAGGTAAATTGATTTCTGTTTCCATCAGTGATGAAAGTTCAATTTTAGCTTTTTCTGCAGCTTCTTTTAAGCGTTGCAGCGCGATTGGATCTTTGGAGAGATCGACGCCTTGCTCTTTTTTGAATTCGTCAGCTAGGAATTTTAGAATTCTCATGTCGAAATCTTCTCCGCCTAAGAAAGTGTCACCATTGGTTGACTTCACTTCAAAAACGCCGTCACCAATTTCGAGGATTGAAACGTCGAACGTTCCTCCGCCCAAATCGTAAACAGCGATTGTTTGTCCGCCTTTTTTATCGAAACCGTAAGCAAGAGCAGCAGCGGTTGGTTCATTGATGATGCGCAGAACTTCAAGGCCAGCAATTTTACCGGCATCTTTTGTTGCTTGGCGTTGAGAGTCGTTGAAGTAGGCAGGAACTGTGATTACAGCTTTTTCAACTTTTTCACCCAAATAACTTTCCGCGGTTTCCTTCATTTTCATCAAAGTGAAAGCCGAGATTTGGCTTGGAGAAAATTTTTCTCCCTTAACTTCAACCCAAGCATCGCCATTGCTTGAAGCGACAATTTTGTAGGGAACGAGGTCTTTGTCTTTTGCAGTTGTTGGGTCGTCATATCTGCGACCAATCAAGCGCTTGATGCCAAAAATTGTATTTTGTGGATTGGTGACAGCCTGTCTTTTTGCTGAGGCTCCGACGGTTCTTTCGCCGTTAGCTAGGAAGCCAACAATTGAAGGTGTGGTTCTAACTCCTTCAGAATTTTCAATAACTTTAACATTTTTACCTTCCATGATTGCGACGCACGAATTCGTGGTGCCAAGGTCAATACCGATTACTTTAGACATAGTTTAGATTATTTGATGATTTGGGGGAGGGGGGCAGTGTGAATGTGGTAACAGCGCGGCTGATGCCACGATAAAAAGTTCAAAACTTTCTGGTATGTAAGAAGTGATTTTACGAATACAAGTCGACGCCATTAAATTTTAATTACGATTGTAACGGGGCAGTGATCCGAAGCCTTTTCTTGATCGCGAACTCCGACATCTTCGATTCCAGTAGAAAAAATTTTATCTGTCGCTTGCGCTGAAGTTAGGAGGTAATCGATGCGAGCGCCCTTGTTGTGTTGCCAACCACCGCCACGATAATCCCACCAAGAGAAAGACTTGCTGCGCGGATTAAAAGCACGGTAGGAATCGGTAAGTCCGAGATTTAAAACTGAGCGAAATTTTTGACGTTCAAGCGGATGAAAAAGAATTTGTCCCTCGAAACTTTTTGAGTCGAAAAGGTCGATCTCTTCCAGCGCTACGTTAAAATCTCCGCCAAAAATTTGCATCTCGTCGTAAGTCAAAACCTTTGTCAGGTGAGACTTCAGGCGACTGTAGAACTCTAATTTGTAGAGAAATTTTTTGCTGGTCTCAAGAGTTTCGCTAGGAAGTAAGTCACCCCCGCCATTTGGTACATAAATGGAGGCAACGCGAATTGCAGAATTTTTAACTGGAATGACGGCCTCGATGTAGCGAGCTTGTTCGTCAATTTCTCCGTTTAAAGTTGGCAATGTTTTGACGACATCTTCAATTTTAAATTTCGATAAAATCGCAACGCCATTGTAAGTTTTTTGACCAGACACAGCCGCGTTGTAGCCAGCGTCGAATAAGGCTTCGAAAGGAAAATCCTTTTCGACACATTTCAATTCCTGTAGCAGAACAATGTCAGGATTAGAATTTTTTAGCCACTCCAAAAGCCTTGGTAGACGAGCTTTGACAGAGTTAACGTTGAAGCTGGTAATTTTAATTGAGGTCATGATTTTATACCGAATCTGATTGGAGAAGCCGATTTTCCTCCCCGATCTAAATCAGATTCGGTATCGGCTTGTCACTAAAAATGGGCGTTAAGCCTATTTTTACGGCTAGAGCCGTCGTTTCAAGCCCCGCAAATGCGTGACGTGACGAGTGTCGCATAAAGAATTTAAGATATACCCATAAATTTGAATTTCGGTTTCCTAGATTCACCGCTCAATTTCCCAATCACAACAATTTCAACTCAATGAGAAAAATTAGAACCGCGATCTTTCCCGTTGGCGGATTAGGTACGCGCTTTTTGCCGGTAACTAAATCGATGCCGAAAGAAATGCTGCCAATCGCAAATAAGCCAATCATTCAATATGCCTACGAAGAGGCGCGCGACGCTGGAATCGAAAAATTTATTTTTGTGACTGGTCGCAATAAAAACGCCATCAACAATCATTTTGATCATGCCTACGAGCTAGAGTCGAAGCTCGATGAAAAAAATAAAGAGCGTGAGTTA
>CANMEW010000017.1 GCA_947496905.1 Rickettsiales bacterium
GAAGCAGCTGCGCAAATTGTGTCGTCAGATAAATTTGCTCGCGAGCACGTACATCAAGGTACGCTTTCCTGCTCGCAAATTTTCTTCCTAAAAATTTCTCGAAAAATCTAGGTTTTTCAGAGGCTCCCTTAGTAAGAACAGGCTTCGAAATAAATTTTCATGAAAAACATACTAGTCGCCAGATCGCAAGAACAGTCGCTAGAAATTACTCAGTTTCTTGAAAAATCTGGATTTCAAGTTTTTGTCGAGCCGCTTTTTGCAGTAACGAAACTCACCGCTCTCAAACAATTTACTGCCGCCAGCGCAGCAATCGTGACTAGCGCCAATGCTTGCACGATGATGATCGATTCCAACTTACCAAAAGATGTAAAAATTTTTGCTGTCGGAAAAAAAACCGCGCAGAAATTATTGGATGCTGGGTTTAAAAATATTGCCATTCCACCGAAGCACTCCGCTTCAGCATTAAGAAATTTAATCCTTCAAACCCATCAAGATAAATCGCAGCCTATCCTTTATTTTCGTGGCTCGCTGGTCAATTTAGATCTTAAGCAAGAGCTAGAGAAATTCGGTTTTAAAGTAGAAAATATTCTCTCTTACGAAACGAAGGAATCGGAAATTTTTTCCGATGAATTGCTGCAATTTTTACGTCAGAATTCCTTCGACAAAATTTTACTCTTTTCAAAAAAAAGCGCCGACACTTTCTTCAAGTTAGCTACGCAGCATTCTCTACTTGAGAGTTTCGGAAGCTCACAAATATGTTGCCTGAGCAAAGAAATCCTCCATCGCGCGCAAGATTTAGGATTCACAAAAACCACAACCTTCAACGAAATTCCAATTTTAAAAAAATTTTATGACTGAGCAGCTGGTCACCAAAAACCAAGAGACTTCTAGCAAAAAAAAGAAATCGCTCTTGTCGAAATTAGTAATTTTTTTGATGCTAATTTTGCTAAGCTATTTCGGTTTGAAATATTGGAAAATCAGCTCGGAGAGGAAGGTGAATGCGGCTTCTGAGGTAGAGAAGTTCGACAATGTGGAGAGCGAAATTTTTGACCTTTCCGACGAATATAAAAACCAAAAAGCTAAGCCTCTTCACGACAATTCTGAAATTATTCCCGAACTCACATTCAATGAGTTGAAAGAAAAAGATGCTGAATTCATCTACAAAATGATTCTAAAAAATCAGATTCAGCTCGGTGAGTTAAGAAGTCAGATGGAGGTTTTGAGGAGCGAAATTATTAAATATGAAAATCGTGAAAAAATTGGCAGAATAATTTTTTCTTACTCCGATTTGCGACAAAATATTTTTGCCGGAAAGTCTTACGCTGAAGAGTTGAGAAACTTTGAATTACTTACCTCTTTCGATGAAAATCTCCAAAGTAAAATCTCGAAATTAAAACCATTTTTATCGAGTTTTTCTGACCATCAAACTCTGAGTAAGACTTTCAACGACCTAATTCCCAGCCTTATTTTTACCAAAAATAATCTTACCCCTGACACTGGAATTATTTCCAAAATTCGTCGCAACATCTCGAGATTAATCACGATTCGAAAAATTGATGGTGGCGACGCCAGCGACGTCGATGCGGTTATTGTTAAAATAGAAAAGGCGCTGCGCGAAGAAAATTACCAAGAGGCCTTGAATTACGGCCTGTCCCTAGACCAAAATTACCACAAAATTTTAAAAGGATTTTTAGACAGCTTGAGCCTGTCGATCGAAGTAAGAAAAATCGATCAGGAAATTCTGAATTATTTAAAAATTTTAAGCTAAAAATTATTTTATGTTGACGATTTCTTGGTTTTTATTTGTCGCCTTTAGCCTTGTGGCATCGCTATTTTGGCTACTTGGTCACAATGGTAGTGTGGTCGTAACTTGGCTTGGTTACCAGCTACAAACCGATGTTCTTACCGCAATTTTATTGTCGATCTTTTTCACCCTCATCATCTTCTCCGCCTCTTACTTATTCACGCGAATTTTAGCGATAAAATTCCCAAACCTGCTGAAAATTTTTTTTAAAAAAAGTTACCTAAAGCGTTTAGAAAAATTAGTACATCGGCACCACAAGTCTTTTGAAGTCATGTCTCAGCTCATGCTTGCTCTAGAAGTTCATGATGAAAAATCCGCAGAGCATCTGCAAAAAAACTTCGCAAAATTAGTAAAAAATCCGTCACTCAATAACTTTTTTTTGGGAAAAATTTTCGCAGAAAAGCAGCAATTTTCTAAGTCGGCAGAATTTTTTACGAAATTAGGCGAGAACAAACATGCCAAGATTTTGGTCTTGAAGTCAAAATTTAAGCTGGCCTTACAAACCAATGATGAGGTCTCTGCCATTGCTTACGCGAAGCAAATTTTAGCAATTAAGCGCAGCAATTTGGACACGGTAAAGATTCTGTTCTCACTCTACAAAAAACGCGGACTCTGGCAAGATGCTAAAGCTTTAATCGCGGAATATGGTTCTGATCAATTTAAGGATGAGCTGCAAAGAAGGGATGTTGCGGTAATTAACTCTGCACTGGCATCTGAAGCCTTTCAGCAGAAAAAACTTTTACTGGCAATCAGGCATACAAATATTGCTTTGAAGGCCGAGGGCAATTTTTTACCAGCCCTTGAGATTATGCTTAAATCCTGGCTGAAGCTTGGTTTTACCTTCAAGGTAAGTTGGAAAATAAAAAGCCTGTGGCGGGAAAATCCGCACTTGGTTTTGGCGGAAATTTTTGACCTTATTCACCGCAAATCTTCGGCAAGAAATCGCATTAGAGCGATGAAGAAACTTGCTAAGCTTAACACGGAATCATCTTTGGGAAAGTTGGCTGTTGGACTGACTGCATTTAGAGCGGGAGAATATCAAACTGCTAAAGAATTTTTGTACTTATCTCTTCTTCGTGAAAAAACTTACCGCGCTTACAGACTTCTAGCTTCCGCAGAAAAACGATTGGGTAATAATGAGGAATTTAAAAGAAATCTAACAAAGTCTGAAATGCTCAGTAAAGACAGCAATTACACCTGCAACTCTTGTGGCCATCTTAGTTCAAAATGGAGCGCGAAATGTGACGCGTGCGAGGGTTACGATTCTTTGGAGTGGAGCTCTTAGAGCGCCTTACTCCACCACCGCTACAGCTCTTCTATTTTTAGATAAAAGCTCTTCTGAAGTTCCAAAAAAAGCTGGACGCTCTTTTCCGTAAGAAATGGTTTTAATTCTAGATTCACTAACACCATTCGTGACCAAATAATTCTTGGCAGCATTAGCCCTAGTCTCTCCAAGTGCAATGTTATATTCACGAGTGCCCCGCTCATCGCAATGACCCTCCACTGTAATTTTAATTGCAGAATCGCTTTTCAACCAAGCAACCTGATCATCCAAAATTTTCTTAGCCTCATCACTTAATTCAGCTGAATCATAGCCGAAAAGAACACGATCCTTCACCTCGATTTCCTGAATTTGCGCTGCCGTTGCTTTATCTAACGCGGCAGCTTGCTCCTCATTTTCTACCGTTTGGTACGGAACCTTGTCATCAGCGATCTCTTCAATTTTTTCAGCCTCATCAGCATCAATAGTTTGCATTTTGCCTTGGCAAGAAATGAGCAATAAAACAGCCGACAAGGTAAGAAATTTTTTGATCATATTTTAAAAAAGAGTTGGATGCCGAATCTGCTTGAAGAAGCCGATCTTTTTCCCCGATCTAAATCAGATTCGGTATTGGGGTTCCCCACAAGGTGGGGCGCGACTAGTGTCGCGTAAAAATAAAAACTGGTTCCCCACAAGGTGGGGCGCGACTAGTGTCGCGTAAAAATAAAAACTGGTTCCCCACAAGGTGGGGCGCGACTAGTGTCTCGCGTAAAAAATTTAAACTCTAGGAACCTCTGAAAAACCTAAATTTTTCGAGAAATTTTTAGGCAACAAATTTTTGAGCAGGAAAGCGTACCTTAATGTACGTGCTCGCGAGAAAATTTGGTAACGACAAAATTTCTCGAAAAATTTAGGTTTTTCAGAGGTTCCTCTACCAATTCGGCTTCTTGAAGCTGAATGGGTAGAGGATGTGGGGAAATTAAAAAGTCTCTCAATCCAAGAAGACAAGCGCGAGTTTACGAATTGGTTATTAGAGGAAAGAAAGTGAGCCCAAGTAGCATAGCAACAGCAACGGTTAGGGCTGTTAAAATTAGACTGGAATCGAAATCAATATTTTTAGCGAGAGCAGTGTCTGGCGAATCAACTTGGAGAATTTCTTTATCTGAACGCAAAAAAAGAGGACGAAATATTTTCCAAGAAAAAAAGATTAACCCAACAAAATTTGTGAATAAAATTAATCCTGAGACCCACAATTTTTTCTGGAAAATAATTTTAATAAGAAAAAATTTTTCTACTGCGCCGAGTGCTGGCGCCGCTCCCGATAAGTTTAAAACTCCAAAAATAAATAAAACTGAGGTAACGGTTAATTTGTAAAAAAGTCCGTCCAACCTTTTATTTTCTGCCTTAGTGAGATATAAAATAAAATTCGAAAGGCAAAGAAAAATCAAAGTCATCGAAAGTAAAAACGAGAACAGGCCTAGGTAGATCCTCGTTCCATTGAAGGTCGCAAAAAGAATAATGGAAAATAAAGCGAAGAGAAATTGCTGGAAAAAAAGATAAAAAAGCGAAGATTTCAAACCCTTGCTAACCAGCAAAAGCCACGATGACACGCCGATGTTAAGTAGAAAAATCCACTCAAAAAAACCGAATCCAATTTTTGAAATAATCAGCGCAAAACCTTTGAGCCCGAAAATAAAATTTAGCAATTTTACAAAAATGTAGAGGCTGCTGAAACCATAGGCCAAGAAGAAGAGCGTGTAGATGACAAGCGGATCAAGAGTGATGTTGCGGTAGAGTAAATAGCAGGGGAGTAGGACAGATAAAAACAAGCCGCTGAGGTAAAAAAATAGCAGCAATACATGTTTTGTTTGGTCAAAATTTTGTGAGATTACTCCACCATTAGCAAAGTCGATTTGACCAGTAAATTTGTAGGTTGCGACGATTGCTAGAAAGAGAAAAACTGATTCTAGGTAGAGTAAAAAAGTGAAGAGGCGGGAAAATTTTGTGTCAGCTTTGTGTAAAAATTTTACCGCAAAAAAGTGGCAGAGAAGTAGGAGGCAGTTGTAGAAAAACAGGATACTGAGAGGGTTCTTGCTGAGGATGATGAGATTAACAAAAGCAACGATCAGGAGGAAAAAAAATTTCAGCTGGTAAGAATTTTTTTCCTCAATCATCTGCAAAAAACGCTGCGAATAAAAAATAAAAATCAGCCAAAAAAAATTCAGGAGGAACGAAAATTTTAGAGCAATCTCATCAATCGCAAATCCCAGAGAAATCCCGCGCATCGCTTCAGCAATGGTCAAATAAGAGCTGTCATTTTTTACATTCCCACAAAGCCCAATCAAGTTAGCTAAAAAAAGTAGCGGCAGAAATTTATTTACGAGATTTAGCGAAGTGGGAGAGTCTTTGCACAGCCTCATCAGCAAGCAGTTTAGGAATGGGATTGCTGCGATGATGAAAAGTAAAAATTGGGTTTGAGTCATTTGAAAAAATAATTATGAAAAAGATCGGCATCTTCAACTTGAACGTCTGTGAAGAGGTTTTTACGCTCGTTGTATACCGAATCTGATTGAAGAAGCCGATCTTTTGCCCCTGATCTAAGGAACCTCTGAAAAACCATCTTTTCCGGAAATTTTGTCGTTACCAAATTTTTTCGCGAGCACGTACATCAAGGTACGCTTTCCTGCTCAAAAATTTGTTGCCTAAAAATTTCTCGAAAAATCCAAGTTTTTCAGAGGTTCCCTAAATCAGATTCGGTATTGGGGTTCCCCACAACGTGGGGCGCCGCTCATGCGGCGTAAAGAATTTAACCCAGATCCGTCATTAGAAATCTGCATAGTTTAGCTCTGGTATTATCGCCCAATCAATCAAGAACATCTCCAAAACATGCTCAACTTCTCAAGAACGAAAATAATTTTTATCTCTTTTATCTGCCTGCTGGCAGTGATTTTTGCGGCTCCGTCAATTATTTCACACAGCTCAAATTCGCCGCTTTTGCAAAAATTAGAAAATATTTTGCCGAGTCAAAAAGTGAATTTAGGCCTCGATTTACGCGGTGGCTCACAGCTGATGCTAGAAGTGGATTTCGACTCCTACATCAAAGAGCAAATAAAAAACTTGAGCGACGACATTAAAATTTCTTTTCGCGATGAGTCTGTCCGCGCAATACCAGAAGTAGCTGGAAGTAAAATTATTTTTTCACTAACCGACGAAGATCAAAAAAAATCTGCCAAAAAATTAATCAAAAAACTCAGCAAAAATATTGAGATCGATGAAGATGCGGGAAGGTTTGAGGTTTATTTTTCCAATCAAGAACTCGCTGCAATCAAACAAAATTTAATCAAACAATCCATCGAGATTGTCCGTCGCAGAATAGATGAAAGCGGCACAAAAGAACCTACAATCCAAGCTCAAGGAGAGAATCGAATTTTGTTACAAGTGCCCGGAATTGAAAATTCTTCCGAGTTAAAATCGATCCTTGGCAAAACCGCAAAAATGACTTTTCACTTCGTTGCCGACGAAACTTTTTCAGGCAATGAATTTAGCATCCCATCCTCCGACGTTGAAAAACTTTACGACTATGAAAGTCGCGCTTACTTAATCAAAAAAGAGGTGGTTTTAAGTGGCGACTTACTCGTTGACGCCAACGCCACCTACCACGAAGGACAGCCCGCAGTTTCTTTTCGCTTTAACAATGCTGGCGCCAAAAAATTCGCCAAAATTACCAAAGAAAATATCGGCAAATTTTTTGCGATTGTTTTGGATGGAAGAGTTGTCACTGCACCACGAATTAACAGCGTAATCGATCAAGGATCTGGCGTGATTTCTGGAAGTTTCACTCCGCAAGAATCAAATGAAGTTGCGCTTTTGCTCAGAGCTGGAGCCCTTCCAGCCCCACTTAAAGTTATTGAAGAAAGAACAGTCGGACCATCTCTTGGGTTAGATTCAATTAAAAGTGGAAGCGTTGCAGCCCTTGCCGGACTTATCTTCGTCGCCTTTTTCATGTTTTTCTTTTACGGCTTTTTCGGCATCATTGCCGACATCGCCATGGTCATTAACATCGCAATAATTTTAGCAGTTCTAGCCTTAATGGGGGCAACGCTAACTCTTCCCGGAATCGCTGGTATTGTGCTTACAATGGGCATGTCAGTTGATGCCAATGTTCTAATTTTTGAACGCATCAAGGAGGAGCTCCGTGAAAATAAAACTGTGCTCGTGGCAGTTGAGCAAGGCTTTCATCAGGCTTTCCGCACCATTACCGACTCCAACGTAACCGCTCTGATCGTGGCATTTTTTCTTTACGCTTTTGGTAACGGGCCGGTGAAAGGCTTCGCTGTCACACTCTCAATTGGCATCATCTCTTCGATGTTTTCGGCGATCATCGTCACCAGAATGATGATCTCCATTTGGATAAAAAAATGCAGACCTAAAAAGTTAAATTTAGTCTGATGAGTCTGCTGAAAATTATTTTTTTATTCATTCTATTCACCTTAGTCCCAAGCACCTCCTTCGCGCTCCTCTCACTTAAAAAAAATCAATCTCCTACTCTTCCGGCAATATTAAAAGCTGATTCAGTGGATGGTGATCAAGTCACTAACATCCTTACTGCAACTGGCAATGTTGAGGTCAGTAAAGGCACGAGCGTGATTTATGCCGACAAACTGACCTACAATAAAAATGGTAAAACTCTCCACGCCATTGGGCATGTAAAAATTAAAGATCTCGAAATTGGCAATGTGCGCGCTAGCGAGGCTAAGGTTGCGGATGATTTCAGCAGCGGGAATTTTTTGAATAGTCGGATAATTTTTAATGATGGCTCTTACCTTTCCTCGCCAGACATCACGCGCCAGAGTCCGCTAGTAACAGTTTTGCAAAACCCAATTTATTCCATTTGTCCCAATCCAGACATTGGCGCTGACAATGATTTAGCCGGAAAGAAAAGAGACTTTGCTTCAATCTCGTCAAGCAAGACCACAATTGACCGCGAGAAGCAAATCATAAAAAGCCGCGGCGGAGTATTTAGGTTTTACAATTTTCCAGTTTTCTACACTCCATTCTTGCAAACGGCGCTGCCGTCGAAAGGTAGGCAATCAGGATTTTTACATCCGAGCTACGCAAAAAGTACCAGTCTTGGCCTCGGTATTAGAGCGCCATTCTATTGGAACATCGCGCCAAATATGGACTTAACCGCAACTCCATTCATTGGCGTCAGCAGTCAGCAAATGATTTTGAGCAACGAGTTTCGTCACAAAGTTTCCTACGGTGATTACAGCGTGAGTGCTGAGATCGCTAATAATAAACTCTCCTCAAGCGTTAATACGAACAGCAGCACAATCAAAAGAAGTGAAAAGCAATACCGCTGGAACATTGGCGGTAGCGGTGTTTTCGATTTCACAAAAAATACCGGTTTAGACTTTTCTGGCAACACAGTTTCTGATCGCAATTACTTGCGCGAATATTATTTCAACTACGCCCCCAGCACTTTGTCGAAAGTGAATTTGGACTACATCAAGGGCAGAGAATATCACTCGATCAAAACAATCCGCATTCAGGAATTGCTGGACAAGGATGCTGAAAAAGCCGCTCCGTGGATTTTACCTTCGATCGATTCTCACATCGAAACCAAACCATTTTTCTTCAAGGAAAAATTAGCACTAACCTCAAACGCAACGACAATTACAAGGCTGGATGGGCTGCAATATCGTCGCGCCACATTCATTCCGGAAGCTAATTTTCCTTTCAACCTGCATGGAAATTTATTCAACCTTGGCGGCAAGGTGCAGACCGACATTTATTCGCTCGACAATAATTTCCAATATGGTTCGCAGCGCACCAACAACTACGACCATACTCAGCTGAACTACAAGCCAGAGCTATCCGCGAGTTGGAGATTGCCTCTAATTAAAAAATCAGAATCTAACACTCTCATGGTTGAGCCAATGATCAATTTCATCAGCAGCTCTTACAGAAAAAAAGTTAGTGATGTGCCCAATGAGGACAGCAACAGCTCTGAATTAACGGTGAGTAATCTTTTTGTGAATGATCGTATTTCTGGATTTGATCGTAACGAAGTTGGCGAGAGAGTTAGTTACGGCGCCAAGACTGCATTCTTTAATAAATATGGGGAGTTTGGGCTGACAGTGGGACAGAGCTACAAAAAAACTGACATTGCTCAGGACGTGATGATCAGAGGATTCGCCGACAATAATAAATCAAACATCGTTGGTCAGGCGATGTACGAGGCGATGAAATATTTTTCCATCGCATACGCTTTTCAGCTTAATGAATCAAGCTACCGCAACGATGTAAACCAAGTTACCACTAGCCTAAATTTTGATCGCGTCACTTTTTCAACCGATTACCTTCTTCTTAGAAAAAACAGTCAGAACCTGCAGGAAAGGGAACAGATCGGGGCTTCATCTGCGATTAAGCTAACCAATAGATGGAAACTAACTTTGTCGACTAGTAGAGATTTGGTTTTGAGAAGAGATCTCTCTCGCAGCGTAACTCTTTACCGAGATGGCTGCTGTACAACATTTGGATTTTCTGCAGTAGAAACAAATCCCAGCAACCTCACCAAGCCACAAAAAACTTACAATCTGAGCTGGTCGTTTAAAAATTTGTGACACGTTCGTGATGCAGTCTTCTCTCTCCGTTCGTCCTGAGCTCTGAGCTTGTCAAAGAGTCGAAGGATGAACAGCCCTCACCTCTCCCATCAAATCCTTAACCAACTCTGACCATGACCAAAGAAACAACCGACAATAATTTCCAAAAAGACGTTTTAGAATCAAGCCTTCCAACCCTCGTAGACTTCTGGGCGCCTTGGTGCGGACCATGCCGTCAACTTAGCCCAATCATCGAAGAATTGGCAAAAGAAATGGAAGGCAAAATGAACATCTTTAAATGCAATGTTGATGAGAATCCGGAAATCCCTTCCAAATACATGGTGCGCGGTATTCCAGCTTTGATGATTTTTAAAGATGGTAAGCTTGTCGACACAAAAGTTGGCTCACTACCAAAATCCGCGCTGATCGAATGGATCAAAAATAATCTGTAGATACGGAAGAATCATGAGGACGAAAGTCGAGTTAAAAATAATCGCTGACCATCTGCGTTCCTCTTGTTTCCTCATTGCTGATGGCGCAATGCCAAGCAATGAGGGGCGTGGCTACGTGCTGCGTCGCATCATGCGTCGTGGCATGCGCCAATTGCATAAACTCGGGGCGAAAGAAGCTTCGATGTACAAATTGGTTGATGCCTTAATCAAAGAAATGGGTGACGCCTATCCAGAATTGGCGCGTGCTCGCGAGGTCATCATCAGCACCTTAAAAAACGAAGAGGAGAAATTCCGCGAGACTCTGGAGAAGGGTCTAAAAATTTTGGAAGAGGAAATTTCCAAAATAACGCGGCAGAAATTCTCAGGTGCGATAGCCTTCAAACTCTATGACACTTACGGCTTTCCGCTCGATTTAACGCAGGATATTCTTAAGGAAAAAAACATCGAAGTTGATGTAGAAGAGTTTGATTGCGAAATGGAGTTACAGCGCGTGCGCGCTAGAAAAAACTGGGCTGGAAGCGGGGAAGAAAAAGAGGATAAATTATTTTTTGAGCTCAAAGAAAAATTTGGCGAGACCAAATTTTTAGGTTACGAAACTTTGAGCGCGAAGGCAAAAATTTTATTTATTTCCACCGCACCAAATGCTTTTCTCATTCTCGATCAGACCCCATTCTACGCCACTTCTGGCGGCCAAAAAGGCGATGATGGAAAAATATTTTTAGGCAAAAATTTCATCCAAATCTCTGAAGCAAAAAAAGCTGCTGGAAACCTCTTCATTCATTTAATTGCTGACGCGCCAGCGCAACTGCAGGGGATTAATAATCTAAAAATTGGCGATGAAGTCACTGCTGAAGTAAATCCGCAAACACGCTTTGCACGCGCCGCCAATCACTCCGCAACGCATTTGATGCACAAGGCTTTGAAGGAGGTTTTGAGCAATTCCATCTCACAAACTATTTCCCAGAGGGGCTCAAATGTTGATGCCGAATATTTCACTTTTGACTTCAACTTCAATCGCGCAATGGCGGCTGAAGAAATCCAAAAAGTTGAAAATTTAGTGAATGGTTGGATCGCACAAAAATCAGCAGTGAACACTAATTTAATGGCTCTGGACAAGGCGCGAGAAACTGGAGCGGAAGCTTTGTTTGGTGAAAAATACGACGCCGAAGTTCGCGTGGTAAAGATGGGCTCTTCGGTTGAATTATGCGGTGGAACTCACGTGAAAAACACCGCTGAAATTGAAGCGTTTAAAATTATTTCAGAAAAATCTGTCGCGTCCGGAATCAGGAGAATCGAGGCTAAAAGCGGTTTTGGTTTGAAGAAATATTTAGATGAGCAGGAAGAAAAAATAAAAAATTTCGCCCTTGAGCTCTACGTAAAAATTAACGACAGAAATGCTCAGATTGAAAATTTAAGCGGTGTGAAGCCAGATAATTCGCCAGCTGACGAGAGTGATCCAAAAATTCTCGAAGATATTCTGAAGCAAAAAGACAAGGAAATTGAGCGCTTAAAAAAACAAAATCTCTTCGCCGATTTAAAAAATTTACGCTCAGAAAAAATTGGAGAGACGAATCTTTTAACTCACATTTTTAACGATGTTGACGCCAAGGAATTGCGTGAAATCACCGTTGAAATCAAGGCGCGCGCAGAATTTTCCACCTCACATATTTTGGCATTTTTTAGCTGCAAAGACGGTAAGGTTTCGGTTTGCATTGCAGCAACAAATGACCTTCTCGAAAAATTCGATTCATCAAAACTCATCTCACCAATCGTTGAAACTCTTGGCGGCAAAGGTGGCGGCGGAAAAAAAGATTTCGCAATGGGTGGCGGGATCAACAAAGAAGCAATTCCGCACGCGATCGAGGTTTTGAAAAACTCAATAAATAACTAATCAAATGCTAACAAAACTTAGCGTCAAAAACTTCAAATCACTGAATGACGTCGAGCTAGATTTCAGCAATGAGGTAGTAGTCATTGGGCCAAACAATTGCGGCAAAACTTCAATTCTTCAGGCGCTGTCTCTGTGGCATCTTGCAGCAAAAAAACTACTCGTAAGCAATAAAGATTTTAGCAAAGAAAGACCTGGTGTCCCACTTACTCGTAAAGAAATTTTTGCGGTTCCAATGCGTGATGCCCGCGATGTTTGGAGCAACCTCACTACAAAAAACAATATTGAGATTGGAGTAGTCGGAATTGCCGATGGTCAAGAATTTGATCTGCAGATCGAGTTCAAATATTTTAACGAAGAATTGGTTTACATCAGGCCGTCGAAACTTGGGGGAAATAGTCTGTTAAAAAATGCAGATTTGATGAAAAAAATTAACGTTTCCTTTCTGCCTCCAATGTCTGGTCTGAAGCTCGAAGAAGTAAAACTTTTACCAGAGACTATTGATGCTAAAATTGGCGAAGGACTAACAGCCGAAGTCCTGCGCAACATTTGTTACTTGCTCAAAAATCCAGAAACCGAAGAGCAAAAAAATAAACGTAATCCTCAGAAAGATTGGGAATTTTTGGTCGAGATCATGAAAGAATTTTTCATGATTAATTTACGCGAACCAGAGCGCGATCCTCAAGGCAGAATCCAACTATATTACTCAAACAAAAATCATAAATCTGCCGAGTTAGAAATTTTAAGTGCTGGGCGAGGTATGCAGCAAATTCTTCTGCTCATTAGTTATTTTTTACTAAAACCAGAAACAACCCTGCTCTTTGACGAGCCTGATGCTCATTTAGAGATTCTTAAGCAGAAAAGAATTTACGAAATTCTGAAAGAGATGGCTAGGAAGAAAGGATCTCAACTCATTGTGGCCAGTCACTCCGAAGTAGTGTTGCGAGAAGCAATTGGATCTGACGATGTGATTGCTTTTTATCCATCAGCTACACCTCACCGCATTGAAAAAGATGAGCTAAAAAACTTACTAAAATCACTAGATGAGATCGCGGCAGAGGATTATTTTTTAGTCAGAGAGAAGGGTTTTGTCCTTTATTTGGAAGGGTCAACCGATCTACAAATGTTGCGTGCTTTTGCCAAAAAATTAAATCACGACGAAGCTGTAGAGGCATTAAAAGAAGTGTTTACTCACGCAGTATCCGAAAAATCCGGACAAAATTTACACGCAGCCAAACAACACTTCACCGCCTTGAGGTCAGCCTTCAGCAACTCTCATGGATTGGCAATTTTTGACGGAGATAATTCTTCAAAGACAGCCGATAATTCCACCACTAACCTTACAGCCACTTGGTGGAAACGCTACGAGTTAGAAAATTATTTCTTTTGCAAAGAAGCCTTTCTGGCTTACAGCTCTAGCCTCTCATCATCAGTCAAATCCGACACGGAAACTCAACTTTCTCTATTCAATGGTGGAAAGGAAGTAGTGGATGCAGGAGAGATGATGGAGAAAATCCTAAAGGATCACATTGCTCCTATTGCCTTGCGCGAGAAGGATCACGAGTTTTGGCGCACGGCAAAAGCAAGCGAGTGGATCGAAAAAATCTTGCGTGAATTTTATAAAAAAATCGGTCACTCGGAAGGCTTTGCGGCAAAAAATAATTTTTACCAACTAATAGAATTTATGCCAAGCGACCTGCTTGATGTAGAGATCAAAGAAAAACTCGACCTCATCGTCTCATTCGCAAAAAAACAAAAAAGATGACTAAAAAATATTTCGGCACTGACGGCATTCGTGGCACGGTAAATAAATTTCCAATGACCGCAGAAATTGCGCTTAAGGTTGGGATGGCAGTTGGGACAAGGTTCGGCGCGAAATTTACCGAAGGTAGTCACCGTCATCGCGTCGTCATCGGCAAAGACACTCGCCTTTCTGGCTATGTCATTGAGCCCGCACTCACCGCTGGTCTCGCCGCTGTTGGTATGGATGTATTTTTGGTTGGACCAGTTCCAACTCCTGCAGTTTCAATGCTCACGCGTTCAATCCGCGCCGATATTGGCATCATGATCTCCGCCTCGCACAATCCTTATTTCGACAACGGAATTAAAATTTTTGACCGCAACGGCAATAAACTTTCCGACAGTCTGGAAGCTGAAATCGAAGCTTTAATTGACGGCGACATCTCTCCATTTCTAGCTCAATCAGAAAATTTGGGACGCGTCAAAAGGCTCGACGACGCCTCCAATCGCTACATCGAATTCGTTAAAAACTCCTTCCCCAAAGAAAAAAGTTTGAACGGCTTTAAAATAGTCGTCGATTGCGCCAATGGTGCTGCCTACAAAATTGCGCCGAAAATTTTTTGGGAATTGGGTGCGGAAGTAATTGAAATTGGCACTGAGCCAAACGGCTTCAACATTAACGAAAAATGTGGCTCCACCCATCCCGAAACTTTGTGCAAAAGGGTACTGGAAGAAAAGGCTCACATCGGAATTGCGCTTGATGGCGATGCTGACCGCCTGCTGGTTGTTAATGAGCAAGGTCACGCTGTTTCTGGCGACAAAATAATCGCACTCATTGCCGAAAAACTTCACAATGACGGCAACCTAAAAAAGGACACTGTCGTCATCACGCAAATGTCGAATCTGGCTCTCGAAAATTACTTGAGCTACATCGGTGTTTCGACAATTCGCTCTCAAATTGGCGATCGTTACGTGCTGGAAGAAATGAGAAAAAATGGCTGCAATTTTGGCGGGGAGCAATCTGGACATCTCGTACTTTCTGACTATTCCACAACTGGAGACGGACTAGTCGCAGCTCTACAAGTTTTGTCAACAGTGTCTGATTCAAAAAAACCGGTGAGTGAGTCTCTAAATCTCTTCGAACTTTTTCCTCAAATTTTGAAAAATGTAAAATTTGACGCCGACAAAAAAAATCCGCTCGAAGAAATTTCTTTGCAAAATTTTATTACCGAAAAGTCGCAAGAGCTTGGTTCTGAAGGTAGAATTCTGGTCAGAAAATCTGGAACTGAAAACTTAATTCGCGTGATGGCCGAAGGGAAAAACCGGCAGCAGATTGCAAGAATTGTTGAGGAGATTGTCGCTAAGATCGAATGCTAAACTTTACTCGCCTCATCATTATCCTTCTGCTTCTACCAAGCATTGCTCATTCTGAAACCAACTCCCCAGCCACTCTCACCGCCAAAGGCTTCGTCAATTTCTCCGCCGCTTCGCGCAGCCAAGCATCTTCCTTTGAGCAAAAAAATCTTCCTGACAATTTCACTAAAAATCACTTCAGTAACGCTCAAGCAATGGGCAATGACTCACAGTTTTTTTTAAAAGCTGAAACAGCGCGAGGCGAGGAAAAATACGGCGCGGTGACCAAGTTTGAATTCAACATCAACTCTGATCATCGTAACGAAAATCCTAATCTCGATCAGGCTTTTGCTTTTGCTGAAAATGATTTTGGGAAGTTTGAAATTGGAAATAACCAAGCGGTAAATCAGAAAATGAAGGTCGGCGCAACGCGCTTTGCTCGTGGTGCGGGAGGCATTAATGGAAAATATTTGGAGCATGTAAATTTGCCGATGCTGGCAAATTCTTCGCAAAGTTCTTCACCTGCTTGCAGTGGCGGAGTGGGCGATTCCACTTGCTCCAGCATAAAATTACCGCGCTTCATTTTATTGGCGCAGTCACCAATTGGACATGGTGGTTACGCCAAAAGTTTTTATCGCAGAGGTTCGGACAATGGCTATTTATCTGGTGGGAGAGACTATTCTGATTTTAATCGCAGTCATTTTCGTGCATTGAAAGATGACAGTTTTGACGGTGTTGAAGACGCAACAAAAATTAATTATTACAGCCCAAGAATTGAAGGCTTCCAACTTGGATTAAGCTACGCGCCAGACAGCGCTAATAACGGCTTTACGGCAAACACTGCTCGCGATGTAGACATCATCCGCATCAAAAATATTTTCAGTTTTGGCGCCAATTATTCGCAAGATTTTGACAATGTCGGAGTGGCTTTTTCTAGCACCGCTGAGAAGGGTCAGATCAAAAATTCTAAATCTGCTGCGGGCACGCAAAGGCAAGACCTGATTGCTTACGACCTCGCCACCACAATTACTTATTTTGGATTTAGCTTTGGGGCTTCTTACGGGTCTTGGGGAAATTCTCTTCAACCAAAAAATGGGATTTACTCTTGCGACTACAATTCCGCACAAACACTTTCGTCGCAAAATTGCAGTGGCGACAGTAGAAAATTTTCTAATCCACATTACTACACTGCCGGAATTGCTTACCAGTTTGGACCAGTCGCCACAAGCATTACCGGACTAAAAAGCGAGTTTCAAAAAAATAATTACGCGGCAGTTTCTTTTGGCGTTGACTACAAGATGACAAAAAATTTGATGCCTTATTTCGAACTCACAAAATTCGCTTTTAAATCAAATCAACCAACAGCTTCTGACATTACTAATCAAAACGCTCTGACCAGCAGCCAAAGGCAGGTCAGAGACAATCAGGGCTACGTCTTTCTGACCGGAATTTTATACTCTTTCTAGAATTAAATGAGCATCGCCGCATTAGATTCCTACCTCCTACCACTAAAACAAATTCTCGATCGCGATGGTGTAAACGAAGTTTCAATTAACCGACCACACGAGGTTTGGGTTGAGATGAAGGGAGACATGATTCGTGAAGAGTTACCAACTTTTGATGTGGAGCATTTGAAGTCACTGGGAAGGTTGGTAGCACAGGCTACTGAGCAAAGACTCAGCGAGGAGGAGCCACTCCTTTCAGCGACGCTGCCCAATGGTTTTCGTATTCAGATTGTTTTTCCGCCCGCCTGCGAACAAGGCTGCGTCGTTATTTCGATTCGTAAGCCTTCAAGCCTGCAATGGGATTTAAACGACTATGACAAAATGGGGATGTTTGATTCAACTTCAGTTGGTGAGGTGGAAGATAAAAACGACCTGATTTTGGCAAA
Source organism: Rickettsiales bacterium (assembly GCA_947496905.1). Taxonomy (GTDB): domain Bacteria; phylum Pseudomonadota; class Alphaproteobacteria; order Rickettsiales; family UBA1997; genus UBA2645. The sequence goes on from CANMEW010000017.1 coordinate 16,995, forward strand.
ACTTTTGCAGCTGAATCGCATCAAAGACTTCCTTGCTCGGGCAGTAATTTACAAAAAAAACATCATCATTTCCGGCGGTACTTCCACTGGTAAAACTACATTCACCAATGCTGTAATTCGCGGCATTCCTCACGATGAAAGGCTGATCACAGTTGAGGATGCGAGAGAGATTGTCTTAGACTCGCACCCAAATCGCGTGCATTTAATTGCTTCCAAAGGTGGACAAGGTCGCTCCAAAGTTAACACTCAAGATCTAATCGAAGCCTGTCTACGTTTGCGTCCGGAAAGAATTATTGTGGGTGAGTTGCGTGGCTCGGAAGCATTTAGTTTTCTGCGCGCGATCAATACTGGTCATCCGGGGTCAATCTCCACTCTGCACGCTGACACGCCAAAAATGGCAATTGAGCAATTAAAAATGATGGTGATGCAAGCGGGGTTGGGCATGACGCCAACTGAAATTACTTCTTACATCAAAAACGTGGTAGATATCATCGTGCAGTTAAAGCGTGGCGGTAAAGGTCGCCGCTACATCTCCGAAATTTACTTCCGCCCACTTCATAATAAGCCTCAGGAAAACTCCTCATCTCATGAGTAATAAACGCCACTAAACTACCATCCCTTAATCAATTTAATGAAATATTACTAAAAAGCATCTGACTACACCACCTGCACCACTTAATACACCGCGAAAAGAAGAAGTAGTGTCGACACTACACCACCTAATACACCGCGACCAGCTACTGCGCCGAAAAAATCTGGAGTTAACTCGTCCATCCTGAAATACCTCCTCACCCCACATCCCCCTTGCTTCTACAAGACTTTCTACTACTATTTTTTTACCAGAAATCGAGTGGTGGTCCCTCATTTTCTGGCAAATAATTTTAGTAAAATTCAG
>CANMEW010000018.1 GCA_947496905.1 Rickettsiales bacterium
AGTCTTCAGCAACCAAAGCAAAAGAACGAGATACCGCGGAATTGCCAAGAATCAATTCCACGCCTTCATGCAAACGATTGCTTTTAATCTCAAGAGATTGGTGGTCTTAACCAACGATTCTCTCACACAAATCACCAGCCCACCACCTCTCACAACATGAACAAGGGAGCAATGCGCCAGATGTTTACCAAAAGCAGAAAAATACCAAAATCCACCAAAATTATTTCAAGAAACTGAATAATTTCTAACAAAATTCTCCAACTTTTTTGATGAAGAAAATTTTTGAGCTTGGGTTTTTTGAAAAGTTAGATTTACAACGGCCCCATAAATCTCGCCAAAAAAAACCTATCTCTAGAATTAGCGCAAGAATGCATTAATCATTGCTGCAATAAGTTCTTGGAGGATGTCAGAAATCACAGGTCTGTGTTGCTAGTGCAAAAGAACTTCCTGCCGACAATTGAGGAGGGAGGCAGAGAAAGTGATTCAGAAGATGAATCGCCTACTAAGTGGAGGGATCGTGTTAGAAGTAGCGGCTCAACATCACAGACGTCATCCCCATCGTCACTTGGCTCTATTGGATCAAACGACCTTAACGGCTCTGGCTCAGTGAGGAAATAATTTTTCTCCATCATCTATTACCTTTTATCTCGAATAAATTCTACGATTCAAAATGAAATCAAAGCCTACAAAAAAACAGGATCTCGATCTCGAACAAGATGATGATGACGTAGAAATAGAATATTCTGGCCCAGGAATTGCCGCGGCGAAAAAAAGTAAAGTTACTGTTGTTGCTGCGTCAGCAGTTCTAATCACGCTGGTGCTTTATTTTTTCTTTTTCAAAAGCGCTGATCAGTCAAAGGAAAATTTGGAAGTGGTTGAAGTTCCAAAGGCGGCATCAGTTGCTGCGAGCGAAACAGGAAAATCTCCTTTCGAAATTGAAGTCCCAAAAGAAAAGCCAAAGGAAGAGGCGGAATTGCTTTTAAAACCAGCAACGCCAGATGTTCCTACTCTACCAGAATTACCAAAAGAAGCCGTTGCACCGGAAGCTCTAAACTTAACTCCAGAGCAAGATCCTAATCAGCAATTACTGCCAACGCAGCAAAATCAAGCGAACCAGCAGGCGGAGCAGAAGCCAGCGCAACCACCTGCAGCAGAAGTAAAGAAGGAAGAAAAAAAGGAGGATAAAAAAGAGCTTAATCCGCGCTACTCTCCAATAATTGTTTTTTCTGGCGGCGGCGCTGGACCAGCTCTCGGAGTTGGTTACGACAAAAATATTGTGAAGCTGAAAGAAGATCCAATTTCGGCGCTGCAAAAAACCCAAGCGGCAATCGTCTCGTCTTACATCGATGACCGTATTCACACCATTGCGCAAGGTAAGTTGCTAACTGCAGTTTTGGAAACTGCGATCAACACCGAAATTCCGGGATCGGTGAGGGCGGTGGTTAGTCACGATGTTTACGGTGAATCGGGAAATGAGGTTTTAATTCCAAGAGGGTCGAGATTATTTGGATCTTATTCCAGCAAGGTTTCGAGGGGACAGGGTAGAGTAGAAATTGGCTGGACGCGCTTGATTCGTTCCGACGGTGTTGATTTAGCAATTAGCTTCAATGCCTCTGATCAATTTGGTAGGTCTGGTATTGCTGGAGAAGTAGACAATAAATACAGTTCAGTAATCACCAACTCGATGTTGACCAGCATTCTAGCCGTTGGCGGTGTTGCTGCAGCGCAAAAACTTTTGACGAATAACTCAGCAACCACAACCACAACCAATCCTACGCAAGGTACTACCACAACAACCGGCAGCGCAACCAACCAAGCTCTTTACGACGTAACGAAAACCATCATCAACACAGTTGGTCAAATTATTGGTAGCAGCATCGACATCAATCCCGTCATCAGAGTTCCGCAAGGCGCTAGAATCACTGTTATCGTGAATGCTGACATCAATGTCCCATCCCTCAGCAAAAAATAATGAACAAAAGGATTAACCTTCATTTGATCTCCGATTCAACGGGAGAGACCTTAAGCTCGGTTGCGCGCGCGGTTTTATCTCAGTTTGAGGGAGTTGATTCAAATGACTTTATCTGGCCGTTAGTGCGCACAAAGCCACAACTTGATCGTGTAATGGAGTCAATCACTAAAGATCCCGGCATTGTTTTATACACCATTTTGCATGATGAGCTAATCGAGGAATTAAAAAAGCGGTGCTACGTAATGAAGGTGCCCTGCATCCCAGTTTTGTCTCACATCATTGGAGAATTTTCCAATTATCTCGGCATGAATATTAGCCACACTATTGGTCGTCAGCACTTGCTTGATGGAGAATATTTTTCGCGAGTTGAGGCGATTAGCTACACAATCACGCATGATGATGGTCAATCGAGTTGGGATTTGTACGATGCAGATATTGTTGTGGTTGGGGTGTCGCGCACATCAAAATCACCGACGTCGGTCTATCTTTCTTGCCGTGGTTACAAAACTGCTAACATCCCGTTTGTCTCAATTGCCACAATCCCCGAGACGCTTTACGATTTGAAAAAACCTCTAATTGTTGGACTGACAATTAATCCAGAAAAGCTGGTGCAGATCAGGCAGACACGCTTGCACTCATTAGGTCAAAATGCTGACAGCAACTACATCGACATCGAGGCGGTGGAAAGTGAAATTGCGGAATCGAGAAAGTTATTTTCCAAATTAAATTGTCCGATCATCGATGTGACAAAAAGATCAGTCGAAGAAACTGCTGCTAAAATTATCCAGCTACTACAAGAGAAAAAAATTAAAGAAAAATATTCGAACGGAGATCAAGAATGACCAAATACAATGTGCTAATCGTTGATGATGAGCCAATACAACTTAAGGTTATTGGTCGTTTTGTTGAGGGCTTAGGCTACAACTTATTTACAATGAATAGCGGAATGGAGGTGGTTGACTTTTTTGTGAGCAAAAAAGCCGTTAAAGGAGTTTCTTGTGATGACACTGACGTGATCTTACTTGATCTCTCTATGCCGGATCTTGATGGCTTCGACGTCATGAGGAAAATTGAAAAAATTAGAGGCGATACCCAGATCATTGTTTTGACGGCTAACAATGATGTGGCTTTAGCTACGGCAGCACTAAACACTGGGGCGCTTGATTACATTGTTAAGGGTGAAAAAGACTTCATCGCTCGTCTTACATCCGCCCTCAGAAATGCCATCGACAAAAAATACCTAAAATATTTGGTTTCTCACCTCGACAGATTGGGAAAAAATCGTGTAATTTTTTCTGACATTCTTGGTAAGAATAGAGAGTTTTGTGATGCGATAAATTTGGCACAAAAAGCATCCTCTTCACTGATTCCAGTGTTGATCGAAGGAGGAAGTGGATCTGGAAAAGAGTTGCTTGCGCGCGCCATTCACGGGTCTGGACCTCGCGCTGGGAAACCATTTATTGTTGTGGAATGCGATTTGCTAGCAGGCGATGGTGCTGAGGAAAAAATATTTGGATCGGACAAGGCTTTGTCAGACGGAGAAGCTAAGAATATCGGCAAATTGCGCGAAGCGAATCATGGTACAATTTTTTTCAAAAGAATTGAGGCTCTGAAATATGAAACCCAAGTTAAGCTTCTGCGCTTCATGCGAGAAGGAGAATTTGTTCCCGTTGATGGAAAATCTCCGGTTCCAGCCAATGTGCGTATAATCTCTGCCACTACGCATGATTTAAAAAAAATGGTCATGACAAAAAAAGTTCGTGAAGATTTTTTCTACTGCATCTCAACCTTTTTAATCAAAATTCCCTCTCTCAAGGATCGTGGAGCAGAGGACATAAAAATTTTGGCCAATAATTTTTGTCGCGATTTCTGTATTAGTGAGAATAGGAGAGTGAAGACCGTCAGTGATAGGGTGTTGAAATTATTGTGTGACTACGACTGGAAGGGAAATGTTCGCCAGTTGAAAAATATTATTTTCCGCGCAGTAGTTTTTTGTGATGGAGATGTACTAGAGCCAGAAGACTTCCCGCATCTACTCAATAACGAAAATAACATCGTCACAAAAAGTAATGCGGTAACCAAAAAGAAGGTCGGACTTCGCAGTGAGTTAATTGATATTTTTGATGATGGTGGAAGGTGCAAAACCATCGATGTTATTGAAGAGGAGGTCGTCAGGATATTGCTCGAGATTTTTAGTGGAAATCTGTCTGAAGTCTCCAAGCAGTTAGGCATCGGTAGGTCAACAATCTATCGCAAATTAAAAACCATTAATGACGGAGAGGTTTAAGGCGCATGATTACAAAAAAACCGCGCGTTTACCTCTACGACTCAACTCTGCGCGATGGCGCGCAAACCAGCACAGTTAACTTTAATGTGCAGGACAAGATTGAGATCGCCAAAATTTTAGATGGTCTTGGAATCGATTACATCGAAGGCGGATGGCCTGGAGCAAACCCCACTGATGACGAATTTTTTGCTGATCTACCTCATTTAAAAAAATCCCAATTTGTTGCTTTCGGCATGACCTGTCGTACCGGTGTTTCAGCCGCTAATGACGCTGGTCTAAACGCGCTCATCAATGCCAATGTGAAGTCAGTTTGTATTGTTGGAAAATGTTGGGATTTTCATCTCGAGCATGCTTTGCACATTTCTGAAAAAGAGAATTTGGAAATGATCGCAAGCTCCATCAAGCACATCGTCAAAAAGAAAAAAGAGGCAATGTTTGACGCCGAGCATTTTTTCGACGGATTCAAAGCAAATCCGGAATTTGCTCTGCGCGCAATCAAGGCTGCGTTTGATGCTAAGGCGCGGTGGATTGTGCTTTGCGACACTAATGGTGGAACGCTGCCAAATGAAATTTCCGCAATTGTTCAAGAAATTGTTAAACATATTCCCGGGGAAAATTTAGGTATTCACTGCCACAATGACACTGGTAATGCCGTCGCCAATTCAATTGCTGCGGTGTCAGCTGGGGTGAGGCAAGTGCAGGGAACAATCAATGGTCTTGGCGAGAGATGCGGCAATGCTAATCTCGTCAGCATCATTCCAACCCTGATGCTAAAGATGGGATGCGATGTTGGAATCGATGAAAGTCGCCTAAAAAATCTGGTTAAAACTTCTAACTTTCTCGACGATTTGCTAAATAAAGAGCGCGACAAATTTGCGCCTTATGTTGGGCAATATGCCTTTGCTCACAAGGGTGGATTGCATGTTTCTGCGGTAGCTAAAAATGCTAAATCTTACGAACATATTGAGCCCGAAAAAGTTGGTAATCAGCGTCAAATAATGATCTCTGATCAAGCTGGTCGCTCCAACATCATTTCGCGTTTGAAAAAAATTGGCATTGAACTGCTTGACGAAATTAAGGTCAGTCAGGTTGCAGACTTAGTGAATAAGGTGAAGGAGCTGGAGGCTCAGGGCTACGCTTACGATGCAGCTGATGCTAGCTTCGAAATTTTGGCAAAAAGATCACTTTCAACAGTTCCTAATTTTTTCGATCTAGTCGGATTCAGAGTCTTGGATGAGAGGAAATTTGATGGTAAGGGGCGAGTTATTACCATTGCTGAGGCGACAATAAAAATTAAAATTGGCAATAAAATTACCATGGCGGTTGCCGAAGGAAATGGACCAGTTAACGCTCTCGACAAAGCTTTGCGCAAAGCTCTTTCGCGTAAATATCCAAGTCTAAAAAATGTGCGCTTAACCGATTACAAAGTTAGAATCCTTACACCTTCCGCCGGCACTCAAGCAATTACTCGAGTACAAATAAAATCTCAAGATGACGAGGGTAATCAATGGACCACAATCGGTGTTTCCGAAAACATCGTTGATGCCTCTTTTCGCGCTCTTCACGACAGCATCACCTACAAGCTAATGACGTTCCTGAAACGCTGATGGAGAGATACGAGAGGCAGAAGGCAGATTTTTTAGACAATCTGCAACCAGATGATTTTCGGAATGGTGGAAGTTTTAATCAGGCGGAAATTATTGTTGATCAGCTGAACAAGTCGCTGCATCAGGCAGTGCAGCGCAATGAAGATCCTGAAGAATTTATTAGAAAAGCGGTCACCCATCTTTTTCGTGAAAATTCTCCTGCGATTGAGAAGGCAATTAATCTCTCGAAAATTTACCTCAAAGTAATTCTATGAAAATAATGCTGCTCTTGCTGCAGCTAGCCTTGCAATTGGAACGCGGTAAGGTGAGCAGCTGACATAGTTTAAACCGATGCGGTGGCAGAATTCGATTGACGCAGGATTGCCGCCATGCTCTCCGCAGATGCCTAGCTTGATGTCCTTACGCACTGATTTTCCCTTTGTTGCAGCAATTTTAATTAGCTCGCCAACCCCCTCCTGATCTAACTCTGCGAACGGATCTTTCTCCAAAATCCCAGCCTTTTGGTAGTGACCTAAAAAGCTTGCGGAATCATCGCGCGACAGACCAAAAGTAGTTTGTGTGAGGTCGTTAGTTCCAAAGCTAAAAAATTCTGCCTCATTGGCAATTTGGTCGGCAATGAGCGCAGCTCTAGGGAGCTCAATCATCGTTCCAACCAAATAATTTAATTTTATTCCGCGTTCTTTTTCGACTTCTTGCTCAGTTGCTACGATTAAATTTTTTAGAATTTGCAACTCTTTGCGCGTTGCAACCAATGGCACCATGATCTCTAACAATACCTCTTGGTTGGTTTCTTTTTTGACAACTGAAGCTGCTTCAAAAATTGCGCGCGCCTGCATTTCGTAAATTTCCGGGTAGGAAATTCCGAGGCGGCAACCGCGGTGACCAAGCATCGGATTTTGCTCCTGCAATTGATGAGTGCGGTGTTTGACGTAATCAATTTCGACACCAACAGCCTTTGCAACTTCAGCAATTTCGCTGTCCTTGTGAGGTAAAAATTCGTGCAGTGGAGGGTCGAGTAAGCGGATTGTCACTGGTAACCCAACCATGATTTTAAAAATGTCGACAAAGTCCTGACGCTGCATGGGAAGTAGTTTCGCTAGTGCTTTTTTTCTGTCATCGATCTCTTCAGCTAAAATCATTTCGCGAACGGAAATAATTCGATCTTCATTGAAAAACATGTGCTCGGTGCGGCAGAGCCCAATTCCCTCGGCGCCAAAGTCGCGCGCAGTTTGGCAGTCAAGCGCGGTTTCAGCATTGGTACGAACTTTTAGCACACGCACTTCGTCAGCCCATTTCATGATTGTTTCGAAGTCACCGGACAAATTAGCTTTCAGAGTTGGAGCTAATCCTAAAATTACATCACCGGTTGAGCCATTGATGGTAATGACTTCGCCCTCTTTCACCTTCACGCCACCAGCAGTAAAAAATTGACCATTGTGATCAACGTGAAGGCCTGAAGCTCCGGAAACGCACGGCGTTCCCATGCCACGCGCAACTACTGCAGCGTGGGATGTCATTCCGCCGCGAGCGGTTAAAATTCCCTGAGAAACATGCATGCCCTTGATGTCTTCTGGGCTAGTTTCGACGCGCACCAAAATAACTTTTCCGCCATTTTCTGATCTTCTTTCTGCTTCAGCAGAAGAAAAAACTACAATTCCAGAAGCGGCGCCAGGAGAGGCGGGAAGACCTTTAGCAATGATTTTTATTTTAGCTTTTGGATCGAGAGTTGGGTGAAGAAGTTGGTCTAAACTTGCGGGGTCGATGCGTTTCAAAGCATCATTTTTGTCGATGAGATTTTCACTCACCATGTCGACCGCAATTTTAACTGCAGCTTGCGCGGTGCGTTTTCCATTGCGGGTTTGCAGCATCCAAAGTTTTTTATTCTGCACGGTGAATTCGATGTCCTGCATGTCGCGGTAGTGCAATTCCAACTTTTGGTAAATTTTTACCAATTCAGCAAAAACCTCTGGCATGGTTTCCTCCATTGCTGGCAGCGTTGAGTCAAGCTGTTCCTTGCCAGAAATCGTGATTGATTGCGGAGTTCTGATCCCAGCAACAACATCTTCTCCTTGGGCATTGATTAAATATTCACCGTAAAGCTCTTTTGTACCAGTTGAGGGATTGCGCGTGAAGGCAACTCCGGTTGCGGATGTGTCGCCCATATTTCCAAACACCATTGATTGTACATTAACTGCCGTTCCCCATTCGGCAGGGATGTTGTTAAGTTCGCGGTAGGTGATGGCGCGAGCATTCATCCAAGAAGCAAATACAGCTTCAATTGCACCCCAGAGCTGCTCATCAACATTTTGCGGAAATTCACGACCAAGTTCTTTTTTTACTTCAGCCTTAAAAAGTGCGACGATTTCTTCGAGATTTTCGCAAGTTAGATCGGTGTCGGCACTGGCGCCAAAGTCGTGTTTTTTCTCGTCCAAAATCACTTCAAAATTGTGGTGATCTAAACCCAAAACCACGTTGGAATACATTTGAATGAAGCGGCGGTAAGAGTCGAAAGCGAAGCGTTTATTACCGCTTTTTTCTGCCAATCCCAAAACCGTTTTGTCGTTTAATCCCAAATTCAGCACTGTGTCCATCATGCCTGGCATTGATGCTCTAGCGCCGGAGCGTACTGAGAAAAGTAGAGGATTTTTTTCGTTGCCAAATGATGATGAACCCCCCTCGCAACGCGTAACCTCTCCCCTAGACAGGGGGGAAGAACCCCCCTCTTCATTAATTTTTTCTTCGATTTTTGTGATCGCAGAAGCGACTTCGCGATGCAATTCCTCAGGAAATTCTTTGCCGTTTTTGTAATAAAAATCGCAGAACTCGGTTGTGATGGTGAAGCCTGGAGGAACTGGCAATCCCATTTTTGACATCTCTGCAAGGTTAGCACCTTTGCCACCAAGTAGATTTTTCATCGAAGCATCTCCTTCGGAATTGCCGTCGCCAAAGGAGTAAACAAATTTTTGCGTAGTCATTGTTCTGAAATGAAGTTTGAAAAAGAGTGAATTCTGGGCTTTGTTATTTGTGAAAAATTCGATTGAAAACATTGACGATTTTGTAGCGAAGTACCTGATGAATTTTTCTGAAGAAGCCAACTCTAGCAACGTTTTCTTTGGCAAAAAGAGAATATTCAAAAGTTTTGTAACCCTTCACCTCTACCACTAAATTTGCGATTTTTGTGCCCTTGGTGATTGGTGCGTAGATTGGTTCTTTGTATTCTATTCTTACCTTTATTGAGTCGAAATATTTGTCTTGTGGAATGGTGAATGCCACATCTCGATTCGCTACCACAGCAACTTCTGACTGTTTTCCAAGCCAAGTTTTTAATTGCGCAATTGGCTGATTTTTTTCGAAGAGCACTAGTTTTTTGTAATGCTGAAATCCGTAGTCGAGAAGATTGGTGATTATTGCCGCCCTTTGTTTTGGAGTCCGAGCTTTGTTTACCACGGCAATGAGGCGGCGATGATCACGTTTTACGATGCCAATAACTCCGTATCCACCCTCATTAGTGTGGCCAGTTTTTCCGCCAACCACGCCCTCGTAATTTTCTTTGATTAAAGGATTACGATTGCGTTGGGTGATGTTGCGGTAAGTAAATTCCGATATTCCGAAATAATGAGAATATTGTGGAAAGTCTTTGTAGAGGTGCGTTGCAAGGGTGGCTAAGTCACGTATGCTCATGTAGTGGCCATCTTCATTGAGGCCGTGAGGATTTCTAAAGTGGCTATTTTTTAGACCTAACTCTTTCGCCTTAATGTTCATCAGGGCGACAAAATTATCGAAGCCTCCAGCGGTACTTTCTGCCAAAGCAATCGCCGCATCATTGCCAGAAACCACCAATAATCCCTTCACTAAATCTTCAATCGAGACCACGTCGCCATAGTTCAAAAACATGCTGGAGCCAGACTTGTGCCAAGCATCTTTACCAATCAGGCATTGGTTACTGAAGCTAATGCGCCCTTTTTTTATTTGATCAAAAACAACGTAAGCGGTCATTAGCTTTGTCATCGAAGAAGGCGCGATGCGGACATCAGAATTTTTAGACAGCAGCACCTCCTTGGTGTCAGCATCAATCAAAAAATAAAACTGAGATTCTTGTAATTCCTGCCCGAGTTCCTCCGCATTTGCCAGTGACGCCTGAACATAAAAAAGCAAAAAAAATGCGCAGAGTAAAAGCCGGCTAAGCGTTGTGTTATTTAGTCGTGACTGCATTTTAATTATTTTTTTTAACAAGATCATCAGCTGATTTTTCCGCTTTCGCAGATTCTAAATTTTGCTTTGCTTTAGGCTTTTTTTTGTTCTCTTTTTCTTCCTCAAGAGAGGTTAGTTCAACAGAATTTTTGCCAAAAATTTCTACCATTTTTTGTTGATGCCTCAACTGTTTTTGCTCCCTAATCAAAGCCTGACTCATCTCGATATCCTCAGCAGTTCTCTCTGAGTTAATTTGATCAACGCTCTTTTGCAGAGAATCTCCTCCAGCTAACAAATAAGGTTTTTCCGTCATCGCGGTTTTTACGCCGTAAATATCGGATGGCGGAATTTTGATTGTGTCAAACTCGAAGCCGGCTTTTTGGAATGGAGGGTAAGGATTGGTGTTGTAAGAAATTTCGAAGATGTTTGGAGGTAGAGAATTCGCGGGGTTATTCGCTTTCGACTGTTCGTAAATTTCTGCGGTTGGCAAGTAATTTTGCGGTAATTTTTCGCCAAATTTACTTATGTCAGCGTAAGGGTAATAATTGAGGGGTGAGCTGGAATAGCTTTCGATTTCTGCTGGAGTTGGTGTGGTCAGGATGGTGACCTCTTTATTATTCTGTTCGGTGGGCACTCGCTCAGCTTTTATTTTTTTAACTTCTTTGCCGTATTTTTTTTCAAAACCGTCATTGATGTTTGATGAGGAGCAGGCTTGGGTGAGCTGCAGTAGCGAAGCTAGAAAAAAAATTTGAAATGAGAATTTTTGAAAAACTCCCATTTATTTCTTCCTCACCAAAATTGCCTCATGTCCGGAATCATTAATTTTTTTAACCATTTCATTTGCCGCCTCTCTGCTTACGAATGGCCCAATTAACACGCGGTGAATTGTTTTTTCGCCTTCAACAGTTTCAATTTTTCCTTTGTGAAATTTTTGCATTTTAACCAATGCTTGCTTGGCGTTGCTGATGCTTGAAAATGAGCCAACTTGTGCAAAAAATCCTTTTACAACTGCTGCATTGTTGGCTGATTTTTTTGCAGGTTTTTCGACCAATACTTCTTTCTTAGTTTTTGATTTTACAGCTTTGCTGATCTCAGATTTTTTTGCTTCTGCTGGCGTAGATTCTGACAAGTCATATTCAACATTTTGATCTCTCTCCTCAACCGTTCCCGCTGAAACAATCGATTCACTCGGTTCAGTTTTTTGATTTTGTTCTACCGCTTTTTGTGGTGCGATTGGTGGTTGCGCTGGCTGCAATGTTTTTTGCATCATGTCTCCAAAATTTGAATTATTCGGAGCAATATTTTGCGCTAAGTTTTGCTGCGGTTTTTCTTCTTTGATGTCGTTACTAAAATTATTTTGTGCGGCCTGTTGCTTGCCCTGAGCGGCTAGAGCCTGAGCATTTAGCTCTGGCATTTTTGTGATGACGGGGTGAGCTTTTCCACTCAAATCAACTATTCTAATTTTTGTTTGCTGATCATTTTTTGAGGAGCATGAAAAAAAAATAAGGCTTAGAAAAATAACAAAACTGTAGCTCAGAATCTTTTTCATTTTCGATGCGATTTTGTTTAAATGGCGTTGCTAAATTTTATTTTAGAGATGCCCTGAAGCCAAGTAGCGCGAAGCTCGCGGCAAAGTAAATTTGCACTTACAAAAAGACAATAAGTAAGGTTCGCCTCTTTCCCACCAACTTTTTGCAACTCTTCACATGACAAAAATAATAAATCTCAAAGCGCGTGAAATTCTTGATTCACGCGGATTTCCAACGCTGGAAGCCGAAATTCAGCTTGCTGATGGATCGATTGCAATTGCTGCAGTTCCTTCTGGCGCTTCAACGGGTAGCCTTGAGGCATGTGAACTTCGCGATGGAGATAAATTGCGATTTCTTGGTAAGGGTGTTTTACGAGCGGTAGAAAATGTGAATAAAAAAATCTCTGCAAAGCTGATTGGTTTTGATGCTCAACGACAAAAAGAGATTGATGCGATGATGATCGAATTAGATGGTTCGGAAAATAAATCTAATCTTGGTGCGAATACGATTTTAGCGGTGTCTTTGGCGGTTGCGAAGGCTTCAGCAATTTCAAAAAAAATTCCGCTTTTTGAATATTTGGGAGGGGAGGAGGCAAGAATTCTTCCAGTTCCAATGATGAATATCATCAATGGCGGTAAGCATGCCGACAATAAAATCGACATTCAGGAATTTATGATCATGCCGGTTGCGGCGGCCTGTGTTAAGGATTCAATCCGCATCGGTGCGGAAATTTTTCAGCATCTAAAATCGCTTCTAAAAAAAGATGGTCACAACACCAATGTTGGTGATGAGGGAGGGTTCGCACCTAATTTAAATTCCACCAAAGAAGCTTTGGATTACGTTACAAAAGCAGTGGAAAAAGCTGGTTACAAATTGGGGTCAGAAATTCTTTTGGCGCTCGATGCCGCTTCTACAGAATTTTACAAGAATGGGAAATATTGCTTGGATGGTGAAGGCGTGGTGCTGGACTCCGAGCAGCTAATTCGCTACTACGAAGAGCTGGTGAATAATTATCCAATTTTCTCAATTGAGGATGCTTGCGCTGAAAATGACTTCACTGGTTGGAAAAATATTACCGCTGCTTTGGGTAAAAAAATTCAATTAGTCGGGGATGATTTATTCGTTACTAATCCAAAAATTTTACAAAAAGGAATTGCTGAAAATATGGCGAATGCCGTGCTGATTAAGGTAAATCAGATTGGAACTTTGAGTGAAACTTTGGATGCAATTAACATTGCTAAAGCGGCTGGCTACAACAACATTATTTCACATCGATCAGGAGAGACAGAAGACACTACAATTGCTCACATCGCGGTCGCAACAAATGCTGGCCAAATCAAAACTGGATCCCTCTGCCGGTCTGACCGCACAGCCAAATATAACGAACTAATCCGCATTGAAGAATATCTCGGTGAACGCGCCAGATATGCCAGCAAATCAATTTTAAAATCATAATCATGACCACAGTAACGCCAGTACCAACAGCGAAGACAATGCCAACAGCAACGCCAATACTCCGCATAAAAAGACATCACGATCTACGTATTTCCAAAGGTCATCCGTGGATTTTTTCCAACGAAATTGAAAATTTTCCGGCACTTAAAAATCTCGAAAAAGGCTCTCTCATTGAAGTTAATATTAACAAAGAAGACCTATTCGCGCTCGCCTATTTCAACCCGCACAGCCTGATTTCAGCGCGTATTCTTACTTACAATTTAAACCAAAAAATCGATGTAGAATTTTTCGTCGAAAAAATTCTCGCAGCAAAAACTTTGCGTGAAAAATTTTTCGACAAACCATTTTACAGACTAGTTCACTCGGAAGCAGATTTTCTGCCAGGTCTTGTTATTGACCGTTTCGTCGATATTTTCGTCTGCCAAATTTCTACGGCAGGAATGGAAAATCTTTCAGAGTTTTTAATTCAAGCGCTCAGAAAAATTTTTCCGAATTGTGCAATAATTTTTAGAAATGACGTTGAGGCGAGAAGGTTTGAAGGTCTGGAGCCCTACATTAGAGTCGTAAAAGGGGAGATTGCTGACGAGATTGAGCTTGAGGAAAATGGCGTGAAATTTTTAACCAATGTGAAGTCTGGTCAAAAGACAGGTTGGTTTTTTGATCAAAGAAAAAATCGTGAATTTATTGGCTCAATTTCTAAAAATTGCGATGTTCTCGATGCCTTTTGTTACCTAGGTGGATTCGGTCTTAATGCTTTAAAAAATGGCGCTAATTCTGTAACTTTTATTGATTCTTCGGAAGAGGTTTTGACGAAGTTGAGGAGCAATATTTCGCGTAATTTTGCAGAAAAAAATACCGAAGTAATTTGCAAAAAAGTTTACGATGTTTTGGAGGATGAAGAATTTCAGAAAAAGCAGTTTGATGTTGTCGTGCTTGACCCGCCAGCTTTCATCAAAAGTAAAAAAGATTTTTTTTCTGGGCTGAAAGGCTACGAAAAATTAATCAAACTTTCCGCAAATTTGGTGAAAAAAAATGGCATCTTAATGCTCACCTCTTGCTCGCACAATGCGACTGTTGCAGATCTCATCTCCGCTGCAAATGATGGCTTCCGCAAAAGTGGTCGTAAGGCAAAACTCATTCGCACATTTGGCGCAGAATGCGACCACCCAATTCATCCAGCCTTGAAAGAAAGTGAGTACCTCAAATCAATCACATTCTTTGTGGAGTAAGTATGGATAAAATCCTTGTTACTGGTGCCTTGGGGCAGATTGGTTCTGAGCTTACTACGGCACTAAAAAAAATTTACGGCGATCGCAATGTAATCACTTCTGATGTTCGTGACGGAGTAATTGCTGAAGAATTTCTGCCTTACGAAAAGCTGAACGTGCTAGATAAATCAAGGCTTGCCGAGATTGTTCAAAAGCACGACATCAAAATAATTTACCATCTTGCGGCAATTCTTTCTGCTGCTGGTGAAAAAAATCCTAACCTGTGCTGGGATGTGAATATGACCGGTCTGCACAATGTGTTAGAAGTGGCGCGTGAGTGCGGCGTGAAGCAGATTATTTGCCCAAGTTCAATTGCGGTTTTTGGATCAGAAACACCACGTGACAACACTCCGCAAGAAACTGTGATTTTGCCAAAAACAATGTACGGTCTTACCAAGGCGGCGGGGGAACTGCTTTGCGAATATTACGTGGCTAAATTTGGAATCGATGTGAGGGGAATTCGTTACCCCGGATTGATCAGCTACAAAACTTTACCAGGTGGCGGCACAACAGACTACGCAGTAGAAATTTTTTTTGAGGCAATCAGAAAAAAATCTTACACCTGCTTTCTTGCGGCAGACACGGTGCTGCCAATGATGTACATGCCGGACGCCATTCGCGGCACAATTCAACTGGCTGAAACCGATTTCTCGAAATTAAAAAATCACTCCAACTTCAACTTTTCTGGAATCAGTTTTTCTTGCGCGGAACTTGCGAGCGAAATTCAGAAACACATTCCTGATTTTAAAATTAACTACGCACCAGACTTCCGCCAAAAGATCGCTGATTCTTGGCCGCGCTCAATTGATGATTCTCAGGCGCGGGAGCAGTGGGGGTGGGAAGCTGAATATGGCATGCAAAAGATGGTTGCTGACATGCTTAAAAACCTATCACACCTAAAATCTTCCTAATTTCCTCAAAAATTTCTTGCTGACTTTTTGTGCCATCAATGACTTTGATGCGCGTATTTTTTGTGACTAAATCCAAAAATCCGTCACGAACCTTCTGGTGAAAATCGAACCCTAATTTTTCGTAACGATTATTTCCTTCCCTGCCTTCGATGCGTGTAAATGCTAGCGCAACTGGTACATCAATTAAAAAAGTTACGCTTGGTGCGAAACCGCCAATTGTCATTTTTTTGACCTCGTCAATTAATTTTTCATCAAGTCCAAAAGCACTTCCTTGGTAGGCGTAAGTTGAGTCAAAAAAGCGGTCAGAAATCACAATTTTATTTTGACTGAGTGCCGGCTTTATTAACTTCTCTACATGCTCAAGTCGTGCGGCAAAATTCAGAAAAAGCTCAGTTTTTGCCTCGAGCCCCTCAATGTTTTCTTCAATTAAAATTTCGCGAATTTTCTCGCCAGCCTTTGTTCCTCCGGGTTCTCGCGTGAGGATCGCCTCGACTTTTTGCGACAGAAAAAACTCATGCAACATTTTTGCCTGAGTTGATTTTCCGCACCCCTCAATTCCTTCAAAGCTAATAAATTTCATGATGAATCTTAAAAATATTTTAATTACTGGTGCTGGTAGTGGAATTGGTCGCGCCCTTGCACTGTCTTATTCGGCGGCTGGTGTGAATTTATTTTTGTGCGGACGAAATTTGCAGAAGTTGCAAGAGGTAAAAAATTTGTGCGAGGCCTTAAAAGCAAATGTTCTTTTGGAAGTTTTGGATGTTCGCGACGAGCTTCAAACTCAAAATTGGATTACAAAAATTGAAGAAAATTTCGAACTCGATTTGGTAATTGCCAATGCCGGAATTTCTGCAGGAACGGCTGGCGGAACGGAAAGTTTTTCTCAAGTGAAGGAGATTTTTTCCACCAACTTGAATGGAGTTTTAAACGTAATTTATCCGGCAATTGAAAGGATGAAAATTAGGCGAAGAGGACAGATTGGAATTGTCTCATCGTTAGCTGGGTTTCGTGGCTTGCCAAGCTCTCCAGCCTATTCCGCAAGCAAGGCTGCAGTTAGAGTTTTTGGTGAAGGTTTGCGTGGAAATCTAGCTAGGCTGGGAATTGAAGTTAGCGTGATTTGCCCTGGATACGTGAGGACGCCAATGACTGACGTGAATGAATTCCCAATGCCATTTTTAATGAGTGCGGAGCAATGTGCTTCAATCATTAAAAGTGGGTTAGAGAAAAATAAATCGCGCATCGCCTTTCCCTTTCCACTCTATTTTGTGGTGTGGCTAATGATGTTGCTTTCAACAAAAATTACCGATCCAATTTTTGCTAAATTGCCTGGAAAAAAATCCTTGTGAAAAGTGTCTCTAGGGCGCCTCTAAGAATTTTCGCTCAAATCCCAGCGTGCTTTTGGTTTAAAATTTAAGTCATCCACCTTCTCCAGTCTCAACTTCTCTAAGCCACACCACGCAACCATTGCGGCGTTGTCGGTGCAAAGTGAAATCGGCGGCGTGACCACTTCCAAATTGTGTTTTTCTGCCCAACTTTTGAGGTGAGAAAAAATGCGTCTGTTCGCCGCGACTCCTCCAGCAATTACTAACTTTTTTAAAACCCTCTTTGCAAAAGAGGGTGGCTGCGAGTTGTCTTTTTCGCAACTCGCAGTCGGGTGATTTTTAGTGAGTTCAGAATCTAAAACTCCTTCTTTCAAAACATTCTCCAGACGATTCACAAGAATCTCGCAGACCACGCGCTGAAAGGATGCGCAGATGTTCACCTTGTCGCGCTCGCTTACTTTTTTTGGTGAAGTGAGGTGAGAAAATTCCTCGCCAACCAGCTTTTCAATTTCACGACGTACAGCAGTTTTTAATCCAGAAAAAGAGAAATCACAAAGGTGCTTTTTGTTGAGCAGGCCGTCAATTAATGGTCGCGAAAAGTTGAAAGATTTTTCGTCTCCAAGCAGTGCGAGCTTTTCAACAGCGGGCCCTCCCGGATAAGGTAAATCAAGCATTTGCGCCACTTTGTCGAAGGCTTCTCCAAGGGCGTCGTCAATTGTTTCTCCAAGCTTTTCATAGTTGCCAACTGCGTGGGCCAACAAGATTTGGCAATGCCCGCCAGAAATTAGGAGTAGGAGGTAGGGGAATTCTAAATTTGAAGTAAGGCGCGCAGTCAGGGAGTGTGCCTCTAGGTGGTTTACGGCGAGAAAGGGTTTTTTGTAAACCGACGCTAAAGTTTTTGCTGCCAGCATTCCAACAATTACGCCGCCAATTAGGCCGGGTCCGCAAGTTGCAGCGAAGCCGTCAATCTCTTCAAATTTCAAATTAGCCTCACGCAAAGCCTGCAACATTAGCTTATCCAAAATCTCAATGTGACCTCTGGCAGCAAGCTCTGGCACCACTCCACCAAATTCTGCATGCAGGGCAATTTGTGAATTTAAAATGTGAGAGAGGATGTTTTTTTGATCGTCCACAATCGCTACCGCCGTTTCATCGCAAGATGTTTCAATACCGAGAATTTTCATGAAGTGGTGAGGGTAATTGTTTAATGGGTGCCTCGAAAAAATCTAATTTTGAGAGGTTCCTTAGGTAAAAAAGCTGAACCCGCGCCCATGGCTGCTCTAAGACCACTCGCCTAGAGCCGCATGCGCTCAAG
>CANMEW010000019.1 GCA_947496905.1 Rickettsiales bacterium
ATTTTGGCAAGATTGCTGGCAATACCGGCGGAACAATAACTTCCGCCGGCGTTGTTACTGGTAGTGTTAAAAAAATTGGCACCAGCTTTCTTAACGGATCATTTACCGTTGCTAGGAGCAACGTAAACCCAAAAGCATTCGCGGTTTATTTAGTTAGCGTGCCAGCCAACTTAACTGCTAGCGCTAACACCGCCCCACTTATATTGAGTTTGAATACCACTTTTTCTCAGGCAAAAAATTATTCAGGTCCTATCGTATTCACCAAAGGCACAAGTCAGACAATTCCTGTTTATGGTAGGTTAACAGTTTCTGGCACTCAAGCTGCAGGAAATTATTCTGGATCATACACTGTTTATGCCTGCGCTTGCAGTAGCACCACCGTTTGTCCTGCATATTCAGCTGCGCCATGCTAATAAAAATAAAGAAAATTTTGAAAAATCGCTACCTACATATCTTCGGGTTGTTGGCTATTTTTTCCTGCGTCTTAGCAATCAATTTTACCCAATCCACCGCATCTGATTTTTCCTCTACCAAAGGCTATGCCAACGCGACTGTTGTGAAAAATAGAATCGTTGTTAGCGACAACAATAAATCCTCTGTTAAGGAAATAGAGAAAAAAGATTCAATAGTAGAGCAGAAGCAAGAAGGGGCAAATAAAATGGCAGTCTCTTACGTCATGTATTTCGAGCCAAATACCGTTGTTGATGCGTCGTTTAAAATAGGAAATTCTGAGTCTGAAAAAACTGAAAATGGCGAAGAAAATACCGTTGTTGAATTGAAAAATAGTGATGGAGAAGTAATGAAAATTAAGCTAAAAAAAGGTGATGGTAAAATGACTTTCGATCAAAATGGTAAGGGAAACCTGAATATTAACCCAGAAATTGACTTTAGCTCTGGCAAAGAGCTTCAAGGTTCATACAAGGCAACTTTCGACGTAATTATTTCTTACTAATTAAACTTCTAAAATTTTTAACAACTCCACAACCTTAATAAATCAACGCATGAGAAAAAATATTTTTACAATCGCATTAGCAGCATCTTTTCTAATAATTAGCAATCTAGCCAATGCTGGAGGCCTAATGGTTATTCCAAGTAGGGTTGAGCTAGATGACAAAACCACCTCGAAAGAAGTAAGGCTGATCAATAAAGGAAATGAAACTACGACATATCGCATTTCTTTCCAACATCTGCGCATGGAAAAAGATGGCTCTTACAAAGAAATTACCGACAAAAATGCTAAAGAAAATTTTGCTGATGATGTTGTGCGTTTTTCTCCAAAGCAGGTCACATTAAAACCGGGAGATGTGCAAACAATTCGCTTAATGTTCAAAAAACCGAGCGATCTTGCTGATGGCGAATATAGATCGCACTTATTGATGAAAGAAGAGGCCCCAGCTGATTTTGGAAAAAATGTTGAGAAAATTAACGCTAAAAATGACAAAAAAATCTCTGTGGAATTGAAGCCTTTATTTGGGGTTTCTATTCCAGTTGTTGTAACCAGTGGAGCAACTACTGCTAAGGTTGAAATCAAAAGTGCTTCCGTGGCAAAAGGTGGAAAAACTATTGCTGTAAATTTAGCACGCTCTGGAAATGCATCTGTTTACGGAGATTTACTCGCAACTTTAACTGACAAAACTACTAAGAAAATTTACGAGATTGGCGGACTAAGTAACGTAGCTGTTTTCTCTCCTTACGAAGAGCGCAATGTGTCAATCAATCTTACTCTCCCAAAAGGTGCCAATTTATCTAATGGAACAATTGAAATTGGATATTATGGCAAAAAAGACAAAGAAACCACTACTGACAAAGAAAAAGTTTTAGCGAAAAAAGTAATCAACTAGTATTTAAAAAAGGATCCAAGAAATTTAATTTTCTTGGATCCTTTTATGTTTAATGGCTTGCCACCAGTCAGTGTACAAAGATCTTTCTGATAAATAATGAGTTGAATGCCGTAATAAAATAATGTTATCTAACATCCCAGCGAAGCCGCTATCGATAACATTCCTGCAAGTTAAATCCCACCTACAGACACATCACATACTCCATCTCCTCAAAACCTCACTCACCCTATTCTCAGTCTTTTTTTTACTACTCACTTGCTTCGATGTAAGTGATGCTGGTGCCAAGAATCACACGCAAAAAAACAAGTCTCACCTCATTAAGCATAAAAAAAATTTTCGTAAGCTGGAGCGGAAAAAAACTCACGCAAAAAAGCCTGCTAAAAAAACCTATGCCAAAGTTTTTGAGATAAAAAAACCTCACAAAATTTTCGTAAAAAAAAGTCGAGTTGGGAAAAAAAAATTCAGAACCTCGTCAAGAAAAATTGCTGTCAAAAAATTAGCAACAACACCTCTTCCAACCAATGTAGTCGCTACCAGACGCTACAAATCAAAATCTGACCTACCAACAAAGTCCCCATCAGATTTAAAAATCTCGACTCCCAATAAAATTAACATCGAAGAGGAAGAGCCAATCTCTTTTTATACAAAATTTAGTGAGAAAAGTTCTGCGGTCATGCAAGTGAATCTTGGTAATTCGCTAGTGTTGAACGATGGCATACTTGCCTACTCTGAAAATGGAAAAACCTTTTTACCATTTTTTGAATTCTGCGAGAATATCCAATTTCCGATTGATCCCGGCAATGACTACGCAGACGTCAAGGGGTGGTTCATCGATGAAAATAGAAAATTTTTATTCGATCTTGCCAAGGGAAAATCGGTTTCGAACAAGAAAAAATATGAGCTTACTCCGGACAATGTTAGGGTGGTGGGTGATGAAATTTACGTCGAGTTAGATTTGCTGCAAAAATGGTTCCCAATAAAAATTGCCTTCAGCTCCCTAGATCAATTATTGCAAATTAACTCTACAGAAAAACTGCCAATCGAAGAGGATTACGAAAGAAGTCAGAAGTGGGACAAGATGGATGAGGCGAAGCAAAATCCGGTGAAAAGCTACGAGGTTGATTTAATCAAAACTCCTTACCGCCTAGCTGCAGTGCCATTGCTAGACATGAGATACAGCGCTCAATATGAAAAATCAAAAACTACTGGCGGAAACACCGACACTAGTACGCAAATTTTTTCTACTGGAGATTTTTTATATTTTCATAACCAAGCCTTTGTTAGCTTTGCCGACAGCACAATGTCTAACGCCCGATTAACTTCTAGTCGCAGCGATCCTGATGGAAAAATGCTAGGTCCGCTAAAAGCTACATCTCTTTCTTTCGGCGATATTTACACTCCGGAAAAACCACTGGTTTCAAGATCGCGTCAGGGTCAGGGCGTAGTCATTTCGAACCTGCCAGAAAATTATGTAGCTGAAGATAGAATCACGATTAATGGCATGATGAGTGCTGGGTGGGATGTGGAAATTTATCGCAATGACTTTCTGTTAGATTTCAAAAAAGTTGGCGCTGATGGCACTTACTCATTTCCAAATATTGATCTCACCTCTGGCCTAAACACCATCAAGCTGGTTTTTTACGGTCCATTCGGGCAGAAGCGCGAAGAATTCCGACGCTACTTACTAAACGAAAATCTGCTCAAAAAAAATCGCCTCTATTACAACTTAGCAGCCAACAAGAATGAGAAGAATCTTTTTGTCGTTAGAAACAGCACGAATTCCGGCAACACAACTCTGTTAGAAGATCCTAAATACGGCTCTATTCGTCGCTTTGGAGAGTTAACCTATGGCCTCACGAAAAACACCACAATCGCCGCTAATTTTTCTAGCATCCCGCTTGATCAAGCCGAAACTCAACAGCATGATTACCAAGGTTACAGTTTGAGGTCATCTGTCTTCGGGGTCTATGGTAGATACGACTCAATGCAAGATGTTACCGACCATGCTGGAGCCGATAAAACTTCGCTACAAACTATACTCTTTGATTATGGCATTCATTGGGATCGCGAAAGATATGACAAAAATTTCATCAGTGAACAAAATCAATTTTCTATTGATCCATTGCTCGAAAGAACCGATTTAAGGCTTAATGGCTTACTCCCAATACCATTCTTAACGCAGAAGCCGGACTTAATTTTAACTCGCACCCAAAACAAATTTAGCGGGAACAGGATTAGAACCGACTCTCAGGGGGAGGTGTCTACCAACATATTCTCGATGCTTAATGTTAGCCAAGTTCTTCGTCAGGTTTACGATGAAAGAATCAGCGACGCTGGACGCAAAGTGACCACAGGCAGAACTGTTTCTAACTTAAGAATTATTCAACCACTATCCATCAGAAACATTCTGTCCTACGATCTAGGTCCAAAGAAAGCCCTGACCTCAACAAATGAAGGCATCGATTACAATTTTGGTGATGGTCTCGGTCTGAATCTTAATCACACTTACTCATTTCCTACAAACGAAGCACGCTCCACCACGAGCTACGCTGCCAACATCAATAAGGCTTTCAAAAAATATGTGCTTGGTCTCAGCGGCTCTTACTCCGGCAATGGAAATTACTCCACCAGCTTAAATATCATGACCTCCCTTGGTTACGATGCAAAATATGGAGCCGGCATAGTTTCTGGAGCGCCAATAACGAATAATGGCGTGGTTTCAGCGCAAGTGTTCTTGGATTCCAATAATAACGATACCTATGACAAGGGTGAGGAATTATTGAGTGGAGTGGAGGTTGCGGTGTCCGGTTCTCAAAAAGTTCGAACCAACAGCAAGGGTGTAGCATTGCTAGTTGGAGTGCCGGTGGATACAGTTGCTAGGCTTGAGCTCGACACTAGCGGCCTAGAAAATCCTTACTGGACAGCCAAGAAACCAGAATTTGACATCATTACTCACGCTGGAGCCATTACGCATGTCGAGTTCCCAATTGCCATGACGGGTGACATTGATGGGATTGCAAAAATTAGATTGGATAAAAATTTAGAAAATGCTTCCAACGTAGAGCTAGAGCTGATTGATGCTGGCGGCAATATTTTCAGAACAACAAAATCTTCTTACGACGGTTACTACACCTTCCAAGCCGTTCCTTACGGGGAATATAAAATCAGAACCTCAGTTGAGCAAGCCAAGAGGCTAGGCTTAGAAAGCAACGCTGCCTACGACGTTACAGTCAGCGATACTTCTCCAGCTCAATCAGGATTTAACTTCGAAATCGAGCTAGGTTATTTAGGAATATCCGACTCCGCGAAAACAAAAACTATTTCTCCAAAAGCTACTGATCAAAAAACTATCAAACCAGAGTCAGCTAGACCAGTAGATGGTACTCAGAAAATTGAATCCATTCCAGAAAAAGTTGAGCCAGTGGTTGCGGTGCCGGTAGAGAAAAAAGCTGAGGTGAAGGTGAAATTGTCATAGGTTGTTTTGGTAGGCGGAGAGTCGGTGAAAGCAGCGCTACCACAATCGCGCTTGGTGGTAAAAATTTCCGCAGCAGAAAAAGCAAAAATAACTTTCCCGAAAATTGATCTGAAAAAAATCTTAAACCCAGATCCAGAAAAATCAGACCTCTCCATCAAAAATAAAATTGCAGAAATTTCTCAAAACATTCCGCAGCCAAAAGAATTGGAGCCAGTAGCGTTACTAGACTTGCCGCCAGAGCCGCAATTAGTCATCGCAGTTCCAAGCAAAAAACTCTCGCTGAAAAAAATGCGCACTAAATTAGTGGCTAATCACAAGCATGCTAAGGCAAAAAATTTAAAGATGGGCTCTGCAATAAAAGGTTTCTGGGAAGGGATTGATGAGCAGCTATTGGAGAAGAAAAGAATTGTAAGCACCGATCTTGCCGCTCCAGACTCAATCAGACTTGATGCTGATGCTAATTACAGCGTCGAGAGGTTAGAAAAAATTGGAAGATTCTTGGAGAAATCCGCGGAAGGTTTCTACGCAAAAAGAAAGAAGGCGCTGGGTAAACTCACTAACAAAGAATCCGCGCCAGCATTGCCAATCCTTGATGCGCCAAAGTTAGACTTATTTTCAGATCAAATTATTTCCGACGTTAATTCCGGTGTGACGATGCGCGAAATTAATCTTCTTGGTCAAAAATTTGACGAGAAAATTACGTCACCGCAGAAAGTAAAACTTACTAAAGCTGCAGTTAATAAAAAGCCTGCAACCAAAGTGGCTAAGAAAGCAAAGGGTATTTCAAAAGCTAAGAAGCCAGCTTCCAAGCATGTTGCGAAGGTGAGTAAAAAATCTGATCACAAAAAACATGCGATCAAAAAACTTAGTAAAAAAACAAAAATTATTTCTGTGGGAAAAGGCTTGGATAAGCACGAGGTGAGAAAGGTGAGTAAGAAGCTAGCGCGTCAATATGATGTGAAAAAAATCAAACACAGCGGCAAGGTGGTAAAAGCAAAGGTAGTGAAGAAGCATTTCGTGACAAAGAGGCATCTCAAAAAAACTAATTCACCAAAATCAAATCATCCAAAAGAAGAACATCTGCGCAGCAAAATAATTAGATAAATTGCAGGGTGCTTACTTCCAATTTCTTGGCATAATTAAACCCAGATCCGTCATTAGAAATCTGCATAGTTTAGCTCTGACTAGAAACTACACGGTTGAAATGAAACTTTTTACTGCGCACATATCTCGATACGCTTACGCCTAAAAAATTCCATTTCACCCTCTATTTTCTAGCCAGAGCTAAACTCTCCTAAATTTCCAATGACGGATCTGGGTTAAAAAAGTGTGGTGCTAAAAACCCACTTTCCGTCCCCAGTTTTTCAGCAAAAATCGGCGAGTTCAATCTCCTAGCGCAACTTTTTCTAACCTCTAATCTCAAAGGATTAGAGGTTAGAAAAAGTTGCGCTAGGAGATTGAACTCGCCCAGGCTCTAAAGCTTTTTTATTTTGTTAGGGGGTTGTGCAACAAAGCCCCGTTTAGGCTGTTTTCTCTATTGCGGATGCGCGGATTTATTCCGTGCGCAGCAATTCGATCAGCACCAAATTTGAACGAAGTTCGAATTTAATTAAGTCTAAAAACTAATTGCTTTCACGAAAGTGCAATTTATTTTCCGCACCCTCGCATCTTGCGCCCCCGCTGCCTTTACAGGCTCTCATCTCTAAGTCACAAACAATCCAATTTAACAATTTATGATCAAAACAATCGAATTAATCGTTGTTGTAACTCTTTTGATTTTCTCTTTTTTCGCCGGCGTAAAATATTCCGACTCAGTGAAAAGCCATGCTAGCTGGATCTTTGAAACTAAGGATGAGCAAGAAGTAGAATTACCAGATCTTTCCAACGAAGCTGGTGACAATTCCAGCAATGAAGCCGTGCAAGCAGCTTCTCCGCAAGACGCCGCTCCCATGGACAATATCGAGGAAGATCAAGCTGCTCAGCCTCAAACAGAAGCTGCTACTCCAGTTAAGTAAGTAGTCACTCATTGAAAACCCTTCTCTGTGCGATGTGGCCTCACAATTACCGCATCACCTCTTTTTTCGTTTGTTTTTCTCTACTACAATTTCCGGTCGATGCTTTCGCGGTTGAATCAACTTCCAGCCGCGCAGCAGTTGTCGCGCCAAGAGCAAAAAGATTCTACAAAAGCAACAGCGCCAAGCAATATCTCTCATTCGGCGGCAACTACTCCTCTGACTACAACTCCAGAAATTACCAGCTAACCTCGAGATATCTCTACCAAAGCTACAAATTTGTGCACGAGGCAAATTTTCAACATGAGAGCAACTACGCCGACACTGGTAGCGGCAAGAGCAAAGAGTATGATGTCAAAAAATCAGAGCTTTACGATCTTTTACTCTCGAGCAAAGCCCGCTTCTCTGACAGTCCTAATTACGGGGTATTTTTCCACCGCACCCTGCATGACAACCTCTCCAAATATTACCACGACACCCGTACCGCAGCTGGCTTAGGTCGCATGTTCTTCAAAGAAAAACTTGAACTCGACGCCAGTCTCGGCTACCACAACGTCAAAAATTACGGCTACGAAGTTGACGTAATCACGTCGCTACGAGCAAACTTTAAAATTAACGAACGCCTAACCTTAACTGAGCGCAGCTACTGGTTCTTTGATCACGAAAGCGTGGACAATCAATTCAAAACAAGCTTGGTCTACAGAATCACCGACAAAATGTCTTTTGAGCTACGGCACTCTTTTGAAAAAAGACGCTACGAAGAAGATGACAAAAGAGTGGTCACCAACCTTGTGAATAGAAGCATCACCATCGGATTAATTTTTGATCTGAATTAAAATTAAACGCCGAGATGAGATTTTTTTTACTAATTTTACCGCTAATTTTACTAGGCTTCGGATGCAGTCAAAAATCTGCGCCAATAGTGAATCGCGGCAAAATTCTTTACGACAAAAGCAATGGGCTGAATAAGGAAAAATATCGCAACCTCCCGCCTATTGCGACCGCAGGAAAATCGGCTGACGGTCAAATTGAGGTCAGCGCTGGCGACACTCTTTACGGCATCTCAAAAAAATATCATGTCGCTCTGCGTGATCTAATCCAACAAAATAACCTCACCCCACCTTACATCCTCAAGAGCGGCACGAAGCTAACCATCCCAACCCAAAATTATCACGAGGTAAAAACTGGAGAAACTCTTTACGGAATCTCACGTCTTTACGGAATGAAGGTGGGTAATTTAATAGAAATTAATAATCTCAAAGAGCCTTACAGCGTGAAGGTTGGGGAGAGAATTAAAATTTCCAAATCTAGCAGCGAAATCTCGCCTTCGACTCCCCCAACTGAATCAATAAAAGTAGCAGAAAAAAAATCTGAACCCGTTGCAGAAGTCGGCTTTGTCGAAAAAACTTTGGATAAATTTAATCATTTTTCTTGGCCAATACGCGGACAAATAATGTCAAAATTTGGACCAAAGTCTGGTGGGCTGTACAATGATGGTATCAACATCAAGGCCAAAGAGGGAGATGCCGTCAAGGCATCGGAGGATGGAACAATTGCCTATGTCGGCAATGAACTGAAGGGCTACGGAAACTTAATCATCGTCAAACATTCTGGTGGCTGGATTACTGCTTACGCCCATCTCAAAGACACTTCGGTTAAGCGTGGTCAAAAGGTTTCGAAAGGCGAAAAAATTGGCTCGGTTGGCGCAACTGGCAATGTCACCTCACCTCAACTTTATTTCGGATTACGCAAGGGGCGCGACGCCGTAAATCCTGAAAATCACCTAAGGAACCTCTGAAAAACCATCTTTTCCGGTAATTTTGTCGTCAGATAAATTTGCTCGCGAGCATGTACATCAAAAGTACACTTTCCTGCTCGCAAATTTTCTTCCTAAAAATTCCTCGAAAAATCTAGGTTTTTCAGAGGCTCCCTAAGATCTTAATGTCATTCTTTCGCCTATTCTCCAGATCAAAAATTGCCCAGCAACTCGGCCTCAGCTCTAACAAAATTTCCACCGCGATTACTCAAATTTTTACCCACAAAAAACTTGATGAATCCTCGATTGAAGAGCTCGAAGAAGCTTTGATTCTAAGTGATATGGGCAGCGAAGTGGTAAATATTTTGATCGCCAATTTGAAGAGTAAAAAATTCGAGAAGGGCATCGATGCAGCAATGGTAAAAAAGTTTTTAGCGGATGAGATCGAAAAAATTCTAAAACCAGCGGAAGGAGTTCTAGAGCTGGACGAGGCCGCAAAGCCACAAGTGATGATTTTCAACGGCGTGAATGGCGCCGGCAAAACTACCACCATCGGCAAAATCGCCGCGAATCTAAAAAAGCAGAATAAAAGGATTTTGATTGCAGCTTGCGACACCTTCAGAGCAGCTGCTTCGCAGCAATTAGAAATTTGGGCAAAGCGCGTTGGTTGTGAAATTATTCTTCCGCAAAAAGAGGGAGAAGAGCCGGCGGCAATTGCTTACCGCGCTTTTGATTTTGCCAGAAAAAATGATTTTGATGTGCTCTTGGTGGATACCGCTGGAAGGCTGCAAAATAAGCAGAATCTAATGGATGAGCTGAAGAAAATTAATTCGGTTTTGAAAAAAATTGACGCGACCGCGCCGCACGAAAATTTACTAATTCTTGATGCAACCACTGGTCAGAATGCCAAGTCGCAAATGGAAGTGTTTAGCCAAATTGTCGGCATTACTGGATTAATAATCACAAAACTTGATGGCACTGCCAAAGGTGGGATTGTTGTGTCGCTAGTGCAGAAATTTTCTAAGCCAATTTACGCGATTGGCATTGGAGAAAAGCTGGAAGATTTACAAGAATTCAACGCCGCCTCTTTCGCCAAGAACTTGGTTGGAGCAGGCGAGTAATCGGCAAATAATGCCTAGCTTAATAACTTTGCGATTCCTACTTTCCGCGCTCTTTTGGCCCGAATCTGACGCCACGAATTTTACCAAAATTACAACTTTTTCAACCTTCCAACCCCCAAATTTTGGAATGGTTATTTTCTGAATTTAAACGCATCAAAGCCCATTCGAGTTGAACGCATTTCAATGTTCCCACATCAAATTTTTGCAAAACTCAACCTCCTCAACTTGAATAAATCCGTTTTTATACCGAATCTGGCTGAAAAAACCGAGCTGCTTTTCTGAACTAAATCAGATTCGGTATTGGGGTTCCCCACGAATGTGGGGCGCCGCTCATGCGGCGTAAAATTTAGGAACCTCATTCAACCTTAGAAAATAGCCCTTCCTCAAATAATTTTTCTGAGGAACTAATGACAAACAAAACAATTTTAATCGATGCTGCTCATCGCGAAGAAACGCGCGTTGCAGTGCTAGAAGATGGCATTTTACAAGATTTCGACCGTGAAGCCATCGCCATCAAGCAAATCAAAGGCAACATCTACCTTGCCAAAGTCACTCGAGTAGAACCCTCCCTCCAAGCCTGCTTCGTTGATTACGGCTCAGATCGACATGGCTTCCTCCCCTTTGCTGACATCCATCCCGACTATTACCAAATCCCTGAGGCAGAGCGGCAAAAGTTACGCGACCTCAATATTAGTCAGCAGCCAAAGCAAGATGAGGATGACGCGCCAACGCCTCAACAACAAGTTCGCCCCAATGAATCCGCTGAAGACCGTCAAGATGAAGATCGAGACGGCTCTGTCGTTACTGGCTCTTACTCAGTTGAAGATGAAACTGGTGGTTACCGCGGCAATATTCACAGCATTTACAAGCGCTACAGCATTCAGGACGTTGTTAAGTCTGGTCAGCTACTTCTAGTGCAAGCAACTAAGGAAGAGCGCGGCAATAAAGGCGCCTCAATGACCACCTACGTTTCAATCGCAGGGAAATATTGCGTTTTGATGGCGAACACTCCCAACAAAGGCGGGGTTTCAAAAAAGGTCGACAATTTCCGCGACCGTAAATTTTTAAAATCGATTTTAAATGGCATCAATGTTGGCGCCGACAGATCAATCATCATCAGAACAGCTGGCGTTGGTAAAAAACCCGAAGAAATAACTCGCGACTGCGATTACCTAAGCAGATTGTGGGACAGCATCAAGGAAGTTAGTGCCGCGTCAAAAGCGCCGGCATTCATTCACGCCGAAGATGATGTAATTAAAAGATGTATTCGCGACGTCTACAGTGACCAAGTCCAAGAGGTTGTTGTTGAGGGAGCTGCCGCTTTCGAAACGGTTGTAAATTTCATTAAGCTTACTGCACCAAACGGCGCCCTTAACGTGAAGTTGCATGAGGACAGAATTCCCATCTTCAATAAATATCGCGTTGAACAGCAGATTTCCGCCCTTTACGAAAAACAAATCTCCCTTCCTTCCGGCGGATCAATCGTCATCGACCACACTGAAGCGCTAGTTGCAATAGACATCAACTCTGGACGCGCCACCAAAGAAAGTGGAATCGAGGAAACCGCCTTCAATACAAATCTTGAGGCAGTCAAAGAAATCGCCAAGCAACTTCGCCTCAGAGATTTAGCGGGCCTAGTTGTGATCGATTTCATCGACATGCATGATTCAAGACATCGTCGCAACATCGAAAGAGCTTTGCGCGATGCCCTACAAAATGACCGTGCCCGCATTCAAATTGGTCGCATCAGTATCATGGGATTACTTGAAATGTCGCGCCAAAGACTTGGTGCCAGCTTTTTTGAAACCATCACCGAGCCTTGTAAACATTGCAGCGGAACTGGCTATGTTCGTTCAGTTGAAATTCTAGCAGTAAGCATTTTACGCGCAGTCAGACATTCTTGTGCCGATCGTCAAGCTGGAGTAATCTACATCTACACTAGTCCAGAGGTCATCTCCTACATGATGAATTATAAAAGAAGTGAAATCGCCTCGACTGAAAAGAATTACGACGTGCATATTTTTATGCATCCTGAAGAGGATGTTGGAAATCAGGGCTTCAACATTAAAAAACGCAAAAGTCTTTCAGACCTAGAAAGAAAGGAGTTGGAGATGGAGGTCGTGACCGGAAAAGTTAATCAACTTGGATTAGAAAAGAGTTATTTCGAAAGCTATTCCCGTGACGAAAAAATCGACGTTACAAACAATAAAACTCCAAACAAAACTCACCCTGAGCGCCACAAAAAACCTCGTCAGGAAAATC
This sequence comes from Rickettsiales bacterium, assembly GCA_947496905.1. Taxonomy (GTDB): domain Bacteria; phylum Pseudomonadota; class Alphaproteobacteria; order Rickettsiales; family UBA1997; genus UBA2645. The sequence goes on from CANMEW010000019.1 coordinate 12,468, forward strand.
ACGCCGACAGAAGAAGACTCCAACATTCTCGTGAGAAAAAAGAGTCTTTCTTGGAATCAATTTTTTCGATTTTTAGGAAGTAGCCACACTCAAGCTTTATTACTCAAGTTACGATTGAGTAATAAAGCCTCGCCAACCTTTATTTCCAAAGCGTGCATTCCATTTTTAAACTCATCCTTTAGCAGCTCATTTATTTTTCTGTGAGCCTGAATTTTATTCAACCTCCCCAACTCTTCTGCGTTAATAATCACTTCGAAATGGGTCTCTCCACTTCCATCATCCCCCGCATGTCCTTGATGAAGATTTGAATTATTCCTCACCTCTAAAAACTCTGGTCTCAGATTTTCTTCTAAAATTTTTTCTATTCTTTGTTTCACGTGTAAAAACCTGTTAATAAATTGTTAAAAACTCTCCACTTACCAACTAATTACTTTTTCATTAAAAACTAATTAAAATTTTTCACATTTTATCCACAGACCATCCATCTGTTAGGAAAAATTTTTAGGAAAAACTAACCTATTAAAAACCGCAAAAACCCTTCTCCCTCCAATACTCTAACTGTTAATAAAATTGTTTAGAAAAATTAATTTCTTAATTCACAACCCTAATAAAATCTTCTAATTTCTTAAATGAATAAATTAATTAAGACTCTCCTCAAAAAAGAAAAAAATTCCAATCCTCCTATTTGGATCATGCGTCAAGCAGGAAGATATTTACCAGAACACTTATCTATTAGATCAAACGTAAAAAACTTTTTAGATCTTTGTTATACTCCTCATCTAGCCAGCGAAGTAACTCTCCAACCAATTCGCCGATTTAAATTCGACGCAGCAATTATTTTTTCAGACATTTTAGTGATCCCTGATGCTCTAGGTATTAAGGTTGAATTCGTGAAGAATGAGGGACCGAAGCTGCAAAAAATTTCCACAGAATCTGATTTAAAAAACCTTAATACTAACAATCTTGAACAGCATTTAAAGCCAGTTTTCGAGGCGCTAGCGCTGACAAAATCTAAACTCGACACGGAGGTAGATCTAATCGGATTCTCTGGCGCACCTTGGACTTTAGCCTGTTATATGATTGAAGGTGGTGGATCTAAAAATTTCGAACTAACTCGCAAAGCTGCAATCGGTGAGGAAAAATTTTTCTCACAACTAATTGAAATTCTGATCCAAAGCGTAATCACCCACTTGTCTTGTCAGATTAAAGCTGGAGCGAATGTAGTGAAATTATTTGATTCTTGGGCGGGAATTTTACCGCCACAGCAATTAAGAAAATGGGTGATTGAACCGACAAAAAAAATTGTCGCTGAAATAAAAAAACTTCACCCGCAAGTTCCGGTAATTTGCTTCCCAAGAGGAATTGGAACTAACTACGTAGAATTCTCAAAAAGCGTTGAACCACATGGCTTAGCGCTTGATCAGAATTTAGAAAAAAAATGGGTGAAAAAAAATATTCAGGAAAATCTTGGACAAGTTGTGCAGGGAAATCTGGACAATTTTCTACTGGCATTCGGCTCTAAGGAAGAAATAAAAAAAGAGGTTTTAGAAATTTTAGAAACCTTCGGAGACCATCCTTTTATTTTTAATTTAGGTCACGGAATTTTGCCGGAAACGCCGCTAGAAAATGTCGAGCTGGTGGTAAATTTAGTAAAAAAGTAAAAAATCTAAAAATGAAAATCGAAGAAATCCGCATCAAGAATTTCAAAATTTTTAAAGACGTTACGCTGAAAAATTTACCACAGATGATGGTTTTGATCGGGGCAAACGGCTTTGGTAAATCAACGTTTTTTGACGTGTTTGGGTTTTTAAATGAAGCATTAGGGAATAATCTCACGACGGCCTTACAAAATAGAGGTGGTTTTTCAGAAGTAATTTCGCGCGGTTGCGACCCTAATAAAGATTTAATCCAATTTGAAATTAAATTCAGAAATACGCAGGTGGAAGGTACTAAGTCGCCGCTAATTACCTATTTACTCGATATCGGTTTTGACAGTATGACCGGCAAATCTTTTGCCGCAAAAGAGGTTGTAAAATATCGTAGAGGTCAACATGGCAAACCTTGGCACTTTTTAGATTTTAAGAAAGGCGAAGGTACGGCAATTAATAATGAAAGCGCTCTTGCAGGAGGTGCGGCACAAGAAGTGAGGGAAGAGCAAAAAGTTAGAAGTCCTGATATTTTAGCAATTAAGGGCCTAGGACAATTAGATAAATTTGAAACTCTTAGCAGCTTTAGGGAGTTATTGGAAAAATGGTATGTTTCTGACTTTAAAACCGATCTAGCAAGAGTCCGTTCTGAAGCTGGAGTTTCAATCCATCTCTCTAGAACTGGCGATAATTTAGCTCAGGTGACTCAAAACATGTTCGATTACCACAGAGAAATTTTTGATCAAATACTTGAAAGACTTCCACAAAGAATCCCAGGTCTTGTCAAGGTTACGCCAAAAAAATCAGACGACGGCATGATTTACTTAAGTTTTAACAATGAGCACTTTAAGGACCCTTTTAATACCAAAAATGTTTCTGACGGCACAATAAAGCTTTTTGCTTACATGGTTCTTCTTCACGATCCAGAGCCGCATCCTCTGCTCTGTATTGAAGAGCCAGAGAACTTCTTACACCCAGAATTATTGCAAGGCTTGTGTGAAGAGATTCGCGGCTATTCCGAAAGAGGCGGACAAGTTTTTATTTCAACTCATTCGCCAGATTTTTTAAATGGAGCAGGGATTGGTGAAGTATTTTTCTTAACCAAGGGAGAAGATGGGTTCTCACAAATTAATGCAGCAAGAGATCAAGATTTAGTTAAAGATTTAGCGCAGGAAAATCAGCTGGGCTGGCTGTGGAGAAATGGCTACATTGAAGGTGCGAATCTTAGAGATGGCAATAAAAAGGATGGCAGCAAATGAGCGGATTGCACATTTTTACCGAAGAGCTTTCTGCTAAAATCTGCTTTAACTCATTGCTTGCCAAGCTTGCGCCTCAGGTTGGCTGTAAAAAAGTTAAAGTTTATTCTCACGAAGGTAGGCTTGGTTTGATGCGCGCTTTACGAACAACTCTACCGGCGATTAGTAGGCGTGAAGGTGCGTCAATTCTTGTAACAATAGATCAAGACAAGAGCGACTGCGAAGAGCTGAAAGAAAAGTTAGAGGAGATCTTAAGAGAAAAATGCGAATGTGCTTACAAAATCAGAATAGTTTGCAAAGAGCTAGAAGCTTGGTTTTTGGGCGATCTTGATGCGATAGCAAAAGCCTATCCTAGGTTTGATCCAAGCCATTATCGGACAAAAGCTAAGATGAGGGATGTTGATGGCATCGTGCAGTCGCACCAAATGTTGTTAAAAATTATTCCAGAATATCGCGGCGAAAAACATTTCTCAAAAACTGAAGTTTCAGAAAAAATCTCTGCACACCTCTCTCTAGATTCAAACACTTCCACCAGCTTCCAAAACACCATTTTGGCAATTCGCAGCTTAATCAAATAATCCCAATCAGCCTCCCCAATGCGCCTCTCATCCTACTTTCTCCCGACGCTCAAAGAAAATCCGGCGGATGCCACAATTGTTTCTCACCAACTAATGATTCGCGCCGGCATGATTCGCCAAACTGCAAGCGGAATTTATTCTTGGCTTCCGCTTGGTTTGCGTGTTTTGCGTAAGGTGGAAAAAATCATCAAAGAGGAAATGGATAAGGCCGGAGCGCTGGAAATTTTAATGCCAACAATTCAGCCGGCGGAACTTTGGATTGAATCTGGTCGCTACGAAGCTTACGGCAAAGAAATGCTGCGCATGAAGGACCGTCACGATCGCGACATTCTCTACGGGCCAACCCACGAGGAAGTGGTCACTGACATTTTTCGCAAAAACATCACTTCCTACAAAGATCTCCCGAAAAATTTTTACCAAATTCATTGGAAGTTTCGTGATGAAATTCGTCCGCGCTTCGGCCTAATGCGTGGTCGCGAGTTCCTGATGAAAGACTCCTACTCATTCGACATCGACGAAGCAGCGGCAAAAAAAACCTACAATTTGATGTATGAAACCTACTTCAAAATTTTTAGGAAAATGGGTCTGAAGGCAATTGCGGTGAGAGCAGACACGGGTGCAATCGGCGGCGATCTCTCGCACGAATTCCACATTTTGGCGGACACGGGAGAGAGCGCAATTTACTACGACAAAAAATTCGACGAGTTGAATCATTCAACCCCCTCGTTCCGCAACTGCTCGCCTTGCTCGCAACGCGGAACTTCCCCCTTAAATAAGGGGGAAGAGTCGTCCACTTTCACTTTTTCTGCCATGGAAATGCAGGAGTTTTATGCAATGGCTGACGAAATGCACGTTGCGGAAAAATGTCCAATTCCTGCTGAGCAACTAAACTCAAGGCGTGGCATCGAAGTCGGGCACATTTTTAACTTCGGTACGAAATATTCGAAAGCGATGGGAGCAAGTGTTGCGGGGCGAGGAGCCGCATCTTCTCCGTTCGTCCTGAACTTGTCGAAGGATGAACATTTGACACGAGGGGTTGTAAATAACTCCCAAATCTTCCCCAACATGGGCTCTTACGGAATTGGAGTGTCGCGTGTAGTGGCTGCTGCAATCGAGGCGAATCACGACGCTAATGGAATTGTTTGGCCGCAGGAAATTGCGCCATTCCAAGTTGTGTTAATTAACGTGAGAGCTGGCGACGAGTCCTGCGACAGGTTCTGTGAAGAAATTTACAGTAAGCTGCAAGCGCAAAATATTGAAGTGCTTTACGACGACAGTAAGGCGAGCTTGGGTCAAAAATTTTCCATTGCCGACCTAATTGGAATTCCAACGCAGTTAATCGTCGGACCAAAATCTGCAGCAGCAGGAAAAGTTGAGGTGAAAAACAGGAAAGGCGGCGAGAAGCAGGAAATTGAAATTTCGTCATTGTTAACCCTTTTTGAAAAAGAGAGAGAATAGCCTAAACGGCTATTCTCGGCAGATGTCCACGCTCATGACTGAAGTTGTTGAAGCGGCTATTCTCGGCAGATGTCCACGCTCATGACTGAAGTTGTTGAAGCGGCTATTCTCGGCCAATGTCCGCGTTCGGAC
>CANMEW010000020.1 GCA_947496905.1 Rickettsiales bacterium
TGGGGTAATGTTGCTCGCAACGAGCCATGTCCATGCGGCAGTCAGAAGAAATTTAAACAGTGTCACGGGTAAGAACCGTCCTTCAGTCTCGCTGTGGCGAGGCAGATGTGCTGTTCTGAGAACCTCAAACCAATCAACATCGTAGCAATGACCGACCAAATCAAGAAACACGTAATTGCAGTTTTAGTCGACAATGAGTTTGGTGCTTTGGCGCGCATTGTGGAGCTTTTTTCTGCGCGCGGCTACAACATTGAAACCCTCGCCGTGGCACCAGTGAGTAGGGACAAAAAACTTTCCCGCATAACCATCACTACCTACGGCACCAGCAAAACCGTTAATCTAATTTGCAAACTTTTGCGCAGAATTATTCCAGTTCACAATGCTGCAGAACTCACTTGTGAGCATGGCTACATTGAGCGCGAACTAGCCTTGGTGCAAATTATTGCCAGCGAGCAGAAGCGCGAAGAGGCTATTAAAATGGTCGACAAATACCGCACCCACGTTGTCGACATTGCTGGCGACTCAATTGTTTTTGAAGTGATTGGAATGTCGGAAACCATTGACGAGGTTGTGGATATTCTTGCGAATTACGGACTGGCCACAGTTTCCCGAACCGGCATTGCCGCTGGTTTCAAGGGTGAGAAACGGTTAGATGAGATTGAAAATTAGAGGCGGCGCAATGGGGAGATTTTTCTGCTGCTTATTTTTACTCGTAGTTACGAGCTCTTGCATTTCAAGGCTGGAGAAGCATGGCTACATGTTCGACTTGTCCGACCACGAAACTATTCAGGAAGACATCACCAGCAAAGAAAGGACTTTAAAAATCATGGGATCGCCAACTGTAATTGCTGAATTGGGACGGGATGAATCTTGGATCTACTACGCTGAAGACGTAAAGCATTTACTATTCTTCAAACCAAAAATTACTTCACGAAACATTTTGATTGTTCGGTTCGACAATTCTGACACCGTAACCGAATTAAGAAAAATTGACCTCGCAAATGAAGAAAAAAAACTGACCTTCTCCTCAAATTACACCGCAGTCGACAATCACAAATCCGGTTTTTTTAAATCAATTTTTAGCAACATTGGTCAGGTTAAACCTCAGTAAATTTTTTTTACTCGCCATTCTAGCACTTACAACAACCTGCTCTCTCGGAAGAGAAAAAATTTTTAATACAGAAATTTTTTGTCCCAGTGGCTTAAGAATTTTGGTAAAATTTACTCGCATGGAAGAGCTACGCGACGCAATAAAGCAGGCCGATGTGGATAAAAAAAATTTTCACACCAGTGAGAATTTTACCGTAGTTAAACTCCCCAAACAAAGATCATTCAGAATAGAGAAGCTCTCTCCGGAAGAAGCGGTGAAGTGCTCCCTGCGCGAAAGCGAAATGGGCTACGCCGACCGAAGCTACATCCGCTATTTCAAGTAACGGTGCCTAATGGGTGCCTCTGAAAATTAGAATACGGAAGAATTTCGTAGAAATTATGAGTAATTTTCACCAGTTACAAAAGCGAAGCTCTTGTCGAGGAATTTTCAGAGATTTCCTAGAGCGTGTCTTTAAATTTTTTGCCTCAGACCGCGAGCTATTTTACTCGCAGGTTTTTTTAATTTTTTGAACGAGTTGCAAATTACTTTGTAATTTGTGGCCAGATGACGAGGTAAAATTTTCTCCAGATGTAGCTATCTGGAACAATTTTACCGAAGTCAGATGCTCCAAAATAGCCGCGACAAGAGCGAAGCGATTGCAACTCGCTCTTTTTAAAACCAATAAACTTGCGAGTAGATGAGGCAAAAAGCGACTCTTTGCCTTCCGTAATTTAAAGACACGCTCTAATGTGAGGTTATGGAGATTATCCAGTTTGGATTGGTGGATGAGGTGTCTTTTTTGAAGGTCCAGATGTCGGTTATTTCACTGATCTCATCTTTTTTCCCACCAACTATTTGTCCACTTTTGTCAGAGATGTAATTGATTTGCTTCGACAGGAATTTAACCGCGATTGAGGCTGTATTTTCTAGCATCATTGCCGACACCACCTCGCATTTTTCAATCAAAATTACATTGGTTGTCAAGATTTCCTCCCGCGACTTCCTGTCATTAATTGCGCTTTCAAAACTTTGGTAAATTTTTTCGGAGAGAAGAAATTTTAACGTTTCAAAATCAGTGCCTGCAAAGGCCTTGATGACCATCTCAAAAGCTGACTTCGCACCACTAACAAAAAATTCCGCCGAGATGTTGCAGCGCTGTAAAATGGAGATGAAGTTTTGCTTCGTTGCCTCATCCATGCCCTCCAAAATTTTTTTCTCAGCATCGGGGGATGTTACAGTTGATTTTGATCCAACTATTTTTTGCTGATTAGACAGAGCAGTTTGACTTGTTTGAAAAATTTTTTCTTCGATTTGTTTTTTTTCCTCTTCATCGATTTTGCCTAGCTGCTTGTTCAGCTTAACAAAAATAAAGACTGCGACTGCGGCAAAAAAAATAATGTCCATGAATTTGGGAAGTGTCTGCGGGAAAGTGGAGAGAGGTGGAGTGGAGAGAAATTTTGCGAATCCGATTCAAGAAACCGATCTCTTTAAAACATTAAATCTATTGCGAATGCACGGATTCATTCCGTGCGCAGCAATTCGATCAGCACCAAATTTGAACGAAGTTAAAATTTGATTAAACCCAGATCCGTCATTAGAAATTTAGGAGAGTTTAGTTCTGGCTAGAAAATAGAGGGTGAAATGGAATTTTTTAGGCGTAAGCGTATCGAGATACGTGCGCAGTAAAAAGTTTCATTTCAACCGTGTAGTTTCTAGTCAGGACTAAACTATGCAGATTTCTAATGACGGATCTGGGTTGAATTAAGTGGGGCAAACGACGGGGATCGAACCCGCGACCCTCAGAACCACAACCTGATGCTCTAACCAACTGAGCTACGTCTGCCACAAAAAGGTTCCGGAAAAGTAGGAACGAAATGCGTTTCGTCAATCTAAACTTAGAGGTGCCTTACTTTTTTTAGCTCAAATTTTGCATCCGAGCCATTTTTTAGCACATCCAAAACTTTCGGTAAAATTAAATTTAACTTTTCATCCAACTGCCATGGAGCGTTGAAAATAAACATTCCGCAAGCATGCATTTTTGTCTCTCCAGATTCATGTCCAACATCAAAAATTGTGTGGGTAATTTTTTCAAACTTTAGTTCAGAAATTTTTTGGTAGAACTCTTCCAGTAAATTTTTGTCACTTTCGATGATTGGATACCAAACTAAATAAACCCCGTGAGCAAAGCGTTTGTAGGCGTCAATTAGACTTAAAATAATTTTTGCGTAGTCGATGCTGACCTTGCTTTGATCTTTTTCGAATGATGGATCAATTAAAATCAGACCCCTTTTTTCTAGCGGCGGAAGCTTTGATTTTAAAAGTGCAAAGCCGTCTTCACGCAACAACGAAAATTTCTCACTTCCTGCAAAATTATTTCTAAACTGAGCGTAATCTTCGCGATTTAATTCGGCAAAAATGGCACGATCATCACGACGTAGGTAATCTCTGATGATTGCTGGCGAACCGGCATAAATAGAGAGTTTGTAAGGTAGCTCAGAAATCTCGCAGCGATTAGTTTTTGCCAAAATTTTTAGGTAACGCTCCGGCAAAATTTCAGTAAAATTCTTCTCGGCTAGAATTTTTTTTATCCCTTCAAAGCCCTCTAGAGTTTTGATGGAGCTTTCGCTGGTAAGGTCATATTTGCCAATTCCGGCATGAGTGTCTAAGGCAAAAAATGGCGTAACTTTTTCGTGAAATTTCTCGAGACAAAGAGTGAGAATAATGTGCTTAAAAACATCGGCAAAATTACCGGCATGGTAGATGTGGCGGTAATTCATATGTCAGAGCTCTTTGATAAATTTGAACAAACTTTGCTCTAGCATTGTGGCTCCCCACAACTTGGGGCGCGTGCCTGTGCGGCGTAAAAAATGGTGTCTATTTTTTTACTCCAACTTCCCAACGATCCAGCAGCTCTTGGATTGTTTCTTTTTTGATTGGTTTAGTAGCAAAATCACTCATGCCAGCCTCAATGCATCTCACCCTGTCATCTTCACCAGCATTGGCAGTAAGCGCGAAAATTAAGACCGGATTTTCTACCCCATCTCTCTTCTCAACTTCTCTTATTCTTTTTGACGCCTCAAAACCATCCATTACAGGCATCATGCAATCCATAAAAATGATGTCGTATTTTGTATGGATAAAATGCGACACGCCTTCTTGACCATTCTCAGCTAAATCTACCTGAAACCCAAACCTCTTTAAAATTGTTGAGGCCACTTTTGAATTCACCTCATTGTCTTCGCAAAGCAGAACTTTAAACCCCTGAGTGGCGAGATGTTCGTCCTTAGCCTGACCCTTCTCAACTAAGAAACCCTCCTCTTCATAGTAAGTAATTTTCAGAACGTAAAATAGCGCCATGAGTAAGCGATCCTTCTTAGCTGGCTTAACCACAACTCGATCAAAAAGTTTTAGCGTCTCCTCTGAAATTTTTAATTTCCCTTGTATTGAGGTCAGAAGGATTAGCGGGATGTTTTTCAGCTTCTCGTTGCCTTTAATCCACTTACCAATTTCTGCACAATTTACCCCAATGGCAGGATTGTGACTAATCATGATTACATCTGAGCTGCAGGCTCTCCTCTCTAACTCTGGTAAAATAGAATCGATTGCATCATCACCCTTGTTTTCGCGAATCACTTTTTGTGGAGCAAAAACCATTTCGTGAAGCATCTGCAGATTATCAAAACACTCTCCAAGAACCTTTCTGGCAATTTCATTATTTTCGACAACGGTAATTTTACTGCCGATTAGTTCTGACTTTTGCTTGTCGTGCGTATCTTCCGCTGCTGATTCCGACTGCTTCATTGGGATCGTAACCCAAAAGTTTGACCCCCTACCAACTTCGCTCTCAACGCCAACTTTACCATTCAGCAACTCTGCTAATTCTCTGCAAATCGAAAGACCTAGTCCTGTTCCACCATACTTTCTAGTGGTAGACATATCCGCTTGGGTAAAGGCAGAAAACATCAATTTAAGCTTCTCCGTAGGAATTCCAATGCCGCTGTCACGAACATTAAAATTGATAAAAAAATCATCCGACTCAACCCGCTTCAGTCCCACATCAATGAAAATCTCACCACTGTAGGTGAACTTGATGGCATTGCTTACTAGGTTATTTAATATCTGTCTAATCCTGCCGGAGTCACTCATTAAGAAGCTCGGAATGTCTTTGTCGACATTGGTCACAATCTCCAAATTCTTTTTGCTGGCAGTTGACGACATCATGTAGGCAATGTCTTCGACAAGATCGTTCAAGTTGAAAGAAAGAATTTCGAGATCGATTTTTCGCGCTTCAATTTTGGAAAAATTTAGGATATCATTAAGAATTAGCAGCAGTGCATCTGAGGAGCGGTAAATAGTTTTGGCCTGATCAAGATCTTCCGCGCTTAATTTCTTTGAATCGCACAAAGCCTGACTCATCCCAATGATACCATTCATCGGGGTACGCAATTCATGACTCATGTTAGACAAAAACTGACTTTTTGCCACATTAGCTGCCTCTGCATCAACCCTTGCATTCACCAATTCTTTTACGAATGGGTTAATTCTAACCCTTCTAAAAAGAGCGATCGTTGTAAGGAATAGCAGAGCTACGATGATTGACTGTCCGACAGAAACAAAAAGTCGGAACAACACATTCTCGATTGCTCTTTTTTGCTGGTAGCCGGTAATGGTAGCGATTTCATATCCTGGTAATTTTTGGAAATAAGAAAAAATGCATTCACCCATTTTGAATGTCGACGCCATGGACGCACCATTGTCGCTATCCCAAAGCAAAGGATCGAAATTATTTTTTGATTCAAAAAATAATTTAACGAAATTTTCCCCACTAAAATTTGCGGAATTTGCGAGTAGATCGTAATTGTGATCGATGACCATGTAGCAGATATTTTTGTCATCAAAAACCCAGTTTATTTGCCTCTGAATGGCCTCAAGCGGAACATGAGAAATAAAGGTACCAATTTTTTGAAGTGTAAAATCGTAATCGATACGCAGGGCAACGGGCAATGCATCGTAAGAGGAATAATCGGTTTCGATGTGGAATTTTTTACCAACTTTTAGCCGCCATGCTATGTTATTTTCAGCCTCTTTAAGCGGAAAATATTCTTCTGGATCAACTCTTTTTTGCAGCACACCTTTAGTTGAAGTAATCGCAATCTTTCTATCCGTATCAACAAATCCGACACTAATCCATGAGGAAACATTTTTTCTTTGCGAATCTCTGGATTTAGTTCTTTCCAAAATCTTTGCGATGAGATTCTTATTTCGCCCACCGTCTAGAAGCAGAACCTTGTCTCCAACATAATTCAAATGACTTTCAACCGAGCTAATCAGAGATGATGATGCCTTCTCAACAACACCACCTTGAAACTTAATTTGATCTTCTAGTGAAGACCAAAATTCACGAAAAACCAAAAATGCATTGATTGCACTCAGGACGAAAATTAGAGAGAAAAGGAAGTAAGAAAAAATTGAATATGCCTGCCCGAGATCTCTTCTTTCTTTTACAACAGTTTTTTTTGAGTGATGAATTTTTCTGTATCTACGAAAAATTTTTCTGAATCTGGCGGGGTATGTCCAGTCTGATCTGCGACGCTTTGTAATTTTCCTGCGATATTCGCTGCTGGTGGGAAAAAATGAGGTGAGGTAGTGTAGAGTGGTAGAGAATTTAGTAAAAAAATCTCTCACCGCGGATGGTGATTTACGAGATTTTTTTAGAGTTTGAGGCGCGGTCGATGAATGTTTGTTTGCCACAAACTTGACGAAGTTTTTTAATTTCATTCGTAAAATAAAAATCTCTTTTTGGGACAAAAAAGAAATTCTGTCACAAATTATTTTTTAATAATCTGGATTTGAAAAATTTTGAAGGGCTCCCGTTCGCAAGCCAACAGCTGTCAGCCAACCCACAGCATTTAAGAATTTCCTATTTTTTACTGTCAAATAAAAACACCAGAATGACCGCTTACATTTTTGCCTTAGTAAAAAATATTTCTGATCAGGATCTGTATTCGAAATATGTCGAGAAAAATTCACCAACAGTAGCCAAATATGGCGGACGATTTCTTTATCGCAACGGACCTCGCGAACTATTAGAGGGCAATCCGATTGACGACCGCATCGTTATTTTAGAATTCAATTCAGTTGAGGCTGCCAAAAATTGGTACCACTCTCCAGATTACACAAAGGTTAAAGCAATAAGATGCGATATTGCAGAAGCGTCCCTTTACGTAATAGATTCTTTACAAACCGCATCAATCTCGGACAAATCATGACCAAAAACTTAGATCGTCACACTCCAAAATTAGATATTTTTTTCACTGAAGATGAAACTTTGTTGCAGCAGTTTTACGAGTTGCGTGATGAAATTTATGTTAATGAGAATGGCTGGAAATATTACAAAGGAACAGAAAAAAAATTTGATCTGAGCTGCAGGATTATTGTGGTTGTGAGTGATGGAGAGGTAGTTGGCGGAATGAGAGTGATGTTTTCCGACGAAAATAATTTTTTATCGAACGAGCTTCCGGGCACTCAATATGAATACAGAAAAGTTGTGAGGTTTGACAACAGAGACTTAGTCATCGCTGAATTTTCTACGGTAGTCATAGAGAGAGAATTTAGGTCATCTAGCGTTACAATTGAGTTGTTTAATCTTGCAACAAAAGCAGCAAATGAGCATAGCTGCCACTATATTTTTGGACTGTCCATGATGACAAACTGTAGAAGCTACAAGTCTGATGCTACAGCCCTAGAGTATGACTTGGAAATCATAATAAATTACCCGTGGAGGAGAGAGGATTTTTTTAACTTTCTCGATCTATTCCCAGTTTACGTCCGTCTTAATTAAATAATTTCATGATATCGACGAAGAAAAACTTAGAGAAATTTTTTATTTTTATTTTTTGCCTTCAATTTTTTTACCAAAATGCACAAGCAAAAATATCGGACTTAACAGCTACCTTTAGTCCTGAAATTTTCTCTCTTTCAAAAAAGAAGGAAAATGCTTTCGACTCACCTTCGGCGACTTATGTTTTGGGATCTGAGGATATCAGAAGATCTGGCGCCACTTCAATTCCTGAAGCTTTGCGCCTTGTTCCCGGCTTGCAGGTGTCAAGGATGGATGGTAACAAATGGGCAATCACTGCTAGGGGTTTTGACCGTCAATTTTCTAACAAGCTGTTAGTAATGATTGATGGTAGGACCGTTTATACCACCTTGTTTTCTGGAGTATTTTGGGATATCCAAGATTACGTAATTGAAGATATTGATCGCATCGAAGTTGTTAGAGGTCCAGGTGGAACAATTTGGGGCGCCAATGCGGTTAATGGTGTAATTAACATCATCACTAAAAGCGCGACTCAGACGCAAGGCGTCTATGTTTCGCAAATTGCTGGCAGCCAAGATAAATCGATTACCGAGGCAAGATTTGGTGGCAGCACTAGTAAAAAAGACGATTACAGATTTTACGTAAAAAAAGCAGTTCGTGATGCGGTTGATAGATATGACACCAATGGCAGTAATCATGACGGAATAAAGCAAGACCGCGCTGGCTTTAGATACGATGTTAGTTCTATTAAAAATAACTCCATCTCAATACATGGTGATATTTTTAGTGGTGTAGCAAAAAATTATTTCGCCAATTTAAACAACCCAAGCAGGAACAATAAGGATTCTCGTGGTGCAAATTTAGTAGTTAATTGGGATAGAAAATTATCCAAAAAATCGAATTTCATTTTGAATTCTTACCTGGATTACGACCAATTTAGTATTCCAGTTTTACAAAGAAGTGCACGAACTTTGGATGTAGATTTTCAGCATTTTTATAACTTTTCCAAAGACAATCAATTCACTTGGGGAGTAGGTTACAGGCAAATCGCCGACGATATTGAGGAAAGTAAAGCTGGTGCAGATATTCCACTTCACTACTCTGTGAGCCATAGAAACGATCAATGGTTCACAGCCTTCGTTCAAGAAAAAATTGGCCTAGTAGCTGACAAGCTTTACTTGACGCTAGGATCTAAATTCGAAAAGAATGATTTTACCGGCTTTGAATATCAGCCTAATGCTCGATTAGCCTATTACCCAGCTCGAAATCAAACTCTCTGGGCGTCAGTTTCTAGATCAGTAAGAGTGCCTACTAGAGGGGAAAGTGACGTAACAATAAAAAGTGGTAGCCTCGCAATAAATCAAGGCAGCCCAACCTACGGGGTAGAGCAGTTAATAGCCTATGAAACTGGCTACAGAATTAAACCAACCAGCAAAACCCTGATTGATGCTACCACCTTCTACAATGACTATTCAAAACTCAGAACCTTCGAGCGTTCAGATCCGTCAAATCCACTCTCAGCTCCACTTGCTGCAAACTTAGGATATGGAGAATCTTATGGATTCGAATTATCTACCAAATGGCAGGCAACAAATGATCTAAAATTAGAGGCTAGCTACGATCACTTGGATGTATTTTTACATGTCAGCGAACATTCGGCCGACGATTTAGAAGGATCAATCATGATGACAATTTCTGATAATTTGGAGAATGCGGAAGGGCAATCCCCTCACGACCAATTCAAATTAAAATCTTTTTATAACATAACTCCAAAAATAGAGTTTGATAACACTCTCTACTATGTAAGCGGTCTGAATAAGGGCATAAGCAATACGAATAAGGGAATTCCCTCTTACACTAGACTAGACACAAGATTAGGATATCTCGCGACAAAAAATCTTGATTTAAGCATCGGCATTCAAAACTTACTTGATCAAAGACATACCGAATTCAAGAAAGCTCTTTACAATAATCAGACAACCTTAGGCCGCACATTTTATCTAAAAATGGCATGGCAATATTAAAATACTTGAACCTTAAAAAATCGCTGCAGAGAGTTCATTTTACTGGGCTGAGGGGGGTGTTAACAATACTCCTTGTGGGGATTTTTTTAATACCAAGGTCATTTGCAGAAATTATTAACGCCTCTGAGGCAAAAGCTTTTTCTTCTTTCATCGAAAGCTTAATCCTCACAACGCAGACTTCAAAACAAGGGAGAGTCTGTTTTTTTGGTAGTGACGAGATATCTAAAATCTTGATTAACAATTTTCCCAATCCCATCAACCTAGATCGCGATCCATCAAAATACGAATCCTGCAAAATAACTTACATCGCACTAGACAAGGAAAAGGGATTCCGGCAAGAGATCAACAAATTCAATCAGAGTAAAATTTTAACCATCGCGATTTTTGATGGGTTCACAGAAAAAGGTGGAACCATTAAAGTGCAGATGGGAAGAAGAGATTTTGAGTTAACCATTAACTCAGAATTTGTAAAAGCCTCAGGCGTCAAGCTTGGCGCCTTTGAATCAAACTTATCTATCAATTAAATCCGATTTTTATGAAAAATGACCAAGTGAAAAAGGCATCTGTTGACATGAAATATTTCAGAGAAGCGGTTGGTAGTGACGAGAAGTTCAAGAGGGATGTTTTTACTATTTTTAGAAGCAATGTTGATCGCAACATCAGAAAAATGGAAAGGGCAATTGAGCATGGCGTTAACACCGTCACCAATATTTCTTGGAACATGGCGGCGCATTCATTTAAAGGCTCCGCCTCTTCAATCGGCATGTTTAAATTAGCCGAAATTCTGGAATACGCTCAAAAGCACCCAGAAGAAACCGTCGAACAAAAAACTGAAATTTTAAATAAAGTTAAAGAAGAAGTTGCTTTAATTCTTGAATTCATAAACCAAGAATTACTCGGGGAATAAGTTTTTTTACACTGCATCTTTCGTTTTAAAACCTCGCTTGATCCAAAGATTAGGCGGGGTTTTTTGTTGCCACTAATTTTTAGACTCTAGGAAGCGAATGAATATTATCCTTGCCAAACCTCGTGGATTCTGCGCTGGAGTCACTCGCGCAATCGAAACCGTAGAGAAAGCTTTGGCAAAATTCGGACCGCCGGTTTACGTCAGACATGAAATTGTGCACAATAAATTCGTCGTGGAATCTCTGCGCAAAAAAGGCGCTATTTTTGTTGATGAGGTTGACCAAATCCCACTCAAAGCAATTACAATTTTTTCAGCTCACGGCGTCTCTGACAAGGTTGAAGAAAATTCTTTACTGCGAGAACTCAACATCATCGATGCCACCTGCCCTTTAGTTAGTAAGGTTCACCGCGAAGCAAAAAAATACGAAGAAGAAAATTACGAAATAATTTTAATTGGTCACAAGGGTCACCCAGAGGTAGAAGGAACTAGTGGCAGAGTTAAAAAGGATGTGATTTTGGTTACTAACGAACATGATGCGCACAGCGTTGAAGTAAAAAATCCTGACAAAATCGCTTACGTAACTCAAACCACTTTGAGCGTTGATGACACTAAAAAAATCGTCGAAATTTTAGAAAAAAGATTTCCGCAAATGCAGCAAGGTCTTGCCACGAAAGACATCTGCTACGCCACGCAAAACAGGCAAGATGCAGTCCGCTCACTCTCTAAAATGGTTGATCTACTTTTAGTTATTGGCTCGCAAAACAGCTCAAACTCCAACCGTCTGCGTGACCTCGGTGAGGAGTCAAACCTACCATCTTACCTCATTAACGACATGTCCGACATTAATCCGAAATGGTTCGACGGCGTGAACAACATTGGCTTAACTGCCGGCGCATCGGCGCCAGAAATTTTAGTTCAAGAAGTAATCGGTAAAATTAAAGAAATGTCACGTTCCGAGGTCACCGTTTGCGACATGGACGGAATCACCGAAAACACATTTTTTGCCCTACCAAAAAAAGTCAGAGAAAATGTCAGATCAAATTAAAATAACCTTTCCTGATGGCGCTTCCCGTGAGTTTTCTTGTGGCGTAAGTGGCTTTGAAGTCGCCAAAACAATTTCTATTTCTTTGGCAAAAATTGCCTTAGCAATGAAGGTTGATGGCGAGTTAAAAGACCTTTCATGCCTCATTCAATCCGACTCCAAAATCGAAATCATCACCCCAAAAAGTGGAGTTGATGCACTTGAAATTATTCGTCACGATGCCGCCCACATTATGGCAGAAGCGGTTAAAGAACTCTTTCCCGACACCCAAGTTACAATCGGGCCAGCAATTGAAAATGGATTTTACTACGACTTCGCACGCAAAACCCCTTTCGCTCTGGATGACCTAGAAATAATTGAAAATAAAATGCGTGAGATCGTGAAGCGTGACGAGAAGCTGGTTCGCGAGATTTGGAAACGAGATGACGCCGTAAAATTTTTTCACTCAATTGGCGAAAAATACAAAGCGGAGATCATCGCCTCAATCCCATCTGAGCAAGACATCTCCCTTTACCGCCAAGGTGATTTCATCGATCTCTGTCGCGGTCCACACGCACCTTCAACTTCTCACGTCAAATATTTCAAACTAATGAAGCTTGCTGGCGCCTACTGGCGCGGCGATTCCAAAAATGAAATGCTGCAACGCATTTACGGCACCGCTTGGGAAAGCGAAGAGTCTCTCAAAAAACATCTCCACATGTTGGAGGAGGCAGCAAAAAGAGATCACCGCAAAATTGGTCGCGAACTAGATTTATTCCACACTCAAGAAGAGGCTGCGGGTTCGGTGTTTTGGCACCACAAGGGCTACGTCATTTACCGCGAAATCGAAAATTACCTTCGCCAAAAATTGGAAAAAAATGGCTACCTAGAAGTCAAAACCCCGCAAATGGTTGACCGCATCCTCTGGGAAAAATCTGGTCACTGGGAAAAATTTCGCGAAAATATGTTTGTGGTTGAAAGCGAAGAGCGCATGCTCGCAATCAAGCCGATGAACTGCCCGTGCCATGTGCAAATTTTTAACCAAGAGCTAAAATCTTACCGTCAATTGCCACTCAGAATGGCAGAATTTGGTAGCTGTCACCGCAATGAATCATCTGGATCACTTCACGGCATCATGCGCGTTCGCGCCATGACGCAAGACGACGCGCACATTTTTTGTGAAGAATCTCAAATCAATGACGAAACCGTAAAATTCTGCACATTACTCAAAGAAGTTTACGGCGATTTCGGCTTCACTGACGTGAAAGTAAAATTTTCTACTCGCCCCGAGAAGCGCGCCGGCTCTGACGAAACTTGGGACAAATCCGAATCTGCTCTGGCTGAAGCAGTAAAAACTGCCGGACTGACTTACGAAATAAATCCTGGTGAAGGTGCATTTTACGGACCAAAATTAGAGTTTCACTTAACCGATTCAATCGGTCGCGAATGGCAATGCGGCACTTTACAAGTCGACTTCATTTTGCCGGAACGACTTGACGCAAGCTACGTCGCACAAGACGGCTCTAAGAAACGACCGGTAATGTTGCACCGCGCCATCATCGGAACTTTTGAACGCTTCATTGGAATTTTAATCGAAAATTGCGCCGGCAAATTTCCACTTTGGTTAGCGCCAACCCAAATGGTAATCGCCACAATTACTAACGACTCCAACACCTACGCCTCACAGGTTTTAGAAAAATTAAAAGCCGAAGGATTTAGAGCTGAAGCCGATTTAGACGCGCAAAAAATTTCTTACAAAATTCGCGAACATTCTTTGAAAAAAGTTCCCTACATCCTTGCTGTTGGAAAAAAGGAATCTGAAATTGGCGCGGTTTCAGTGCGTAAATTTGGTGAAGAAACACAGGCCGTAATGATGCTAGACGAATTCATCGCTGCAGCAAAAGAACAAATCAGAATCAAAGCTTAACCGGAATTGCCATTAATGAGCTTCAAGACCTTCAAAATATTTTTATTCTCCTCTCTACTTTGTCTTAACGCTTGCAGCAGTAATGTTGAAACTCCGACAGCAGTAGTCGCTCCACAAAATCCTTACGGCTACCAACAGCCTTACGCACCACAAAACCCTTACCAATACCAGCAGCCCTACCCTCCACAAAATCCTTACGGCTACCAACAGCCTTACGCGGCACAAATCCCTTACCCTTACCAAGCTCCGGGCTCAAGGTACTACTCAAACCCTTACGCCATTCCACCTGCAGAATATTACCCACCTCAATACGATGCCGACCAATATTACGTCCCGCCAACACGTTACCAAAACATGGAGCCGCCGGTGCAGTTTAAGAATATCGGCTCTCAGCCATTTTAAGCGTAAAAAACACTGTTCGTGAAAAACTTTTCCCCACAAAATTTTGAAGAAATTTTCGATCAAATCGTCGAGAGGAAAATCAACGACGCTGAAATCAAAAAATTTTTACTCGACCTCAATGAAGCAGACCTTCCAAGCAATGCTTTTATTGGAGCGGTAGCTTCTCTAAAAAAGCGCATGAAAAAAATTTCTGCGCCAAAAAATACCATTGATGTTTGCGGCACTGGTGGAGATGGACTCAACACTCTTAACATCTCAACCGCAGTTTGTTTTGTGGTTGCTGCAGGCGGAGTTCCAGTCGCCAAACATGGCAACAAAGCCATCTCTTCACAATCTGGCTCTGCCGATATTTTTGCTGAATTGGGAATAAAAATTTCCTCCGACATCACTGAAATCGAAAAAAATTTACGCGAAAAAAATCTCTGCTTTTTATTCGCTCCCTTCTTTCACGACGCCCTAAAAAACGTCGCTGAAATTCGTAAAAATCTTGGCGTTCCAACAATTTTTAATTTTCTGGGACCACTGCTAAATCCAGCAAATAAAAGCTCTCAACTCATTGGCACTTCTCGCAAAGATGTAATGCTAAAAATGGCAAAAGTGCTGGCGCAAAATAATGAATCAAAAGCCTTCATTGTTCACGGGATGGATGGGATGGATGAAATTTCTCTCTGTGCAGATTCTTTTTTACTACGCCTTGAGAATGGAAAAATTTTTGAAGAAGAGGTGATTAATCCCGAAAAATTTGGCTTCAAAAAATGCGGGATTGAGTTTTTGCGAGGAGGTAATCCAAAGCAAAATGCAGAAAAACTCATTGCTCTTTTAGAGGGAGAGAAATCATTTTACCGCGACATCGTCATTCTAAATTCTGCCTTCGCTTTCAAGCTTGCCGGCAAGGTAGAAAAAATCGAAGAAGGTGTGGAGCTAGCAAATTCAATCCTGAATAAGGGATTGGCTAAAATTCATTTTTAATAAATTTAAATAAATCGCATGCCAACAATATTTAGTAGAGAAAATACTGAGAATAATGGTCCGAACAACAATTTCAATTTACTTACATCGCTCCAAAAAAAATTGATCGCAACCCGAGTAATGCTTTGAGTAACATTTGGACCAATACATTAGGAAATGAGATGAAAGCTGCGCGTGAATATTACGCAGCTCGTTCGAAG
Organism: Rickettsiales bacterium; assembly: GCA_947496905.1. Taxonomy (GTDB): domain Bacteria; phylum Pseudomonadota; class Alphaproteobacteria; order Rickettsiales; family UBA1997; genus UBA2645. Next base: position 15,361 of record CANMEW010000020.1, read on the forward strand.
GAAGAATTAAAAACACTCTTTGATCGGGAAGCAATCGGATCGATTGTTAAAAACACAAAAACAGCTCTGCTTTTAATTGATGCTTTGCCTGAAGGAGATACGAAGATAAAAATAGCTGAAGCAGCTAACATACCCAATGTGGAAGTTGGTGACTTCAAAAAAGAGATCAACAGAGGTTTCCTTGGCAGAACTTGGCATGTGCTAGAAAAAGGATCTTCGGAAGATAAAGCGAAAATAACTCTAACGGGAATAACCCTTGCAGTTGGCGTAAGTTTTGGGTTGTTAGCGGCAGGAGCGGCGGCACCAGCAGTTGGCATTGCTTCAGTTGCTGGCGCTAGTCTTGGCTGCGCTTTTGGCGTAGCTCGAGCTATTCAAAAAAACCGGAGGAGAAGTAGGGAGGGGCGCAAAACGCATTACATGAAAGACTTACTTACCCACTCAATTGGCGTCGCAATCGCTGGAGCAGCTGTTGTGGGATTATCAACTGCAGCTATCCTGGCAGCTGCTCCTGTTGTTGCAGGTATTGGACTCTCTGCCCCAGTAATAGGAGCAATGACTGGAGCGGTAATTGGCGCTACAAATGGTGCCGTAATTGGATATGCTAAAGATGGACTGAGCGGGGCATTCTTAGGATTTGGGTCTGGTGCAGCACTTGGCGCTGCAGCAGGAGCCGCATCTGGCGCAATAGCTACAGCTGCCTTAGCTTCGACAATACTCAAAGCGCCAATCGCAAGTCTTACTTCCAAAGCTTTTGGGGAAGTTACTGGATTAACTGCCTTAGGAATCGGTCTCGGCATACCAGCTGCAGTTACATCGATACTCCCAGGAGCAACATATTTTGAGAAAGCTAGGTCTAGATGGTCTAAAAAAACAGAGCCGGTACGCAAATGCAATGTACTTAGTCGCGAAGAAGAAAAGAATATGAAAAGGCAGCGGTCAACAGCGCAAGGAGAGTCATCAAGATCTGCCACAGGAAGACCATCACCCAGTTGTCGTCACCCAACTAAAGACAGTCCTTTAGGGTCCAATTATAAAAATGGGTTCGATATTCATAGCTAGCGCCCCTAAGTAAACACGCGGTTGAAATAAACCCAGATCCGTCATTAGATTTCAGGCAAAATTTCGCTAGGAGCGGTTAGATAAAAGAGATCTTTTTGAACCCGAACCATAAGCGTACTTAGCGTACGCTTAGGAAGCGGAAGTCAAAAAATCTCTTTTAGATAATTGCTCCTAGTTAGGAATTTTGACGAAAAAAATTCTAAGAATTTAGGAAGAAAAACATTCCATTTCTGAGAAAGAATTTCTTTAAAAAACATAGCTGGGAAGCCTGTGAATACTAGCTTCATTCCTAATGACGGATCTGGGTTAAAACCACCCCCAAACTCAATTGTAAAATCATGTCCCTGCAATGTGGAATTGTTGGCTTGCCAAATGTTGGCAAGTCAACCCTCTTTAATGCCCTCACCCAAACCGCCGCAGCGCAAGCCGCCAATTACCCTTTCTGCA
>CANMEW010000021.1 GCA_947496905.1 Rickettsiales bacterium
CGACAATTCCAATCACGCCCTGATGCCAATTTTTTGAGACGGCAAAAATTACCGAGTCAGAAGTTTTGAAGTCGCCAATCCCTGATTCTAAAGCCTTCACAGCCTCATCCAAAACCTGCACTTCAATTTCTTTGCGCTGCTTGTTTAGAATTTCTAACTGCTGAGCAATTGCCTGAACCTCACTTTCATCCTCGCTTGAAAGAATTCTGGCGCCCAAGTCAGACTTTCCTACGCGCCCTCCGGCATTGATTCTAGGGCCAATCACAAAACCTAAATGGTAAGCGCTAGGCTCCTCATTCAGGCCGGACAAATCGCAAATTTCACGCAATCCTAAATTTTTTCTCTGCTTCAAAATTTTTAAGCCTTGCGCCACGAAGGCACGATTCAAGCCGGTTAATGGCATCACGTCGCAAACCGTTCCGAGCGCAACAAGGTCTAACAAGTCGAGCAGGTTTGGCTCTTTTTTTTCCTCGTAAAACTTTTCGTCACGCAGCCTTTTGTTGATTGCGACTGCGAATAAAAAAGTTACGCCGGCGGCACAAAGATTTTTGTGCGGAAATTTTTCGTCCAAAAGATTTGGGTTGATGACGGCGATGGCTTCAGGCCGCTCAAGCACTCCGAGATGGTGGTCAATCACAATTATTTCCAATCCAGCTTTCGCAGCATCTTCCAGCGGCTTGAAGGCAACCGTTCCGCAATCGAGCGTAATTACTAGGTCGGTGCCGGATTTTTTGAGATTTAGAAGCGCTTGCGAGTTCGGGCCGTAGCCTTCCAAAACGCGGTCGGGAATGTAGATTGCGACATCGACGCCAATTTCACGAAAGAAGCGGCGAAGCAAGGCGGAGCTGCTTGCGCCATCAACGTCGTAATCAGCAAAAATTGTGATTTTCTTTTTGGAGTGAATTGCCGCAATCACGTGGGAAACCGCTTGCTCCATTCCGCCTAGTTCAAATGGATTTGGGAGAGAAGTTTTTATTTTTGGATCGAGGAAATTTTCGACTTCGCTTAGAGAAATTTCGCGGGAGGAAAGAAGATTGCTCAGTGGCTCAGAGAGTTGGAAATGCTGACGGATTGAAGTCGCGAGGCGTTCATCAAATTTTTTCTGCTGCCAAGTAAAGCCAAGAACCGATTGGTTAGAGTCACTATTCATTGGAGAGATTTGTGTGGGGAGGCTTGGTGGAGGCAAAAAAATACCCCGAGCTCCAAAGTTGAAAATGGAGCTCGGGGTAAAAATTTATTCTTTGATTAACTTAGCTTCTTTGAAATATTTAAGAGCTCCCGGATGCATTGGAGCGGAGTTGCCATCTCTCACCATCTCTTCTTTTTTGAGAGAGGAGAAGACTGGGTGCAGAGTTCTGAAATTGTCAAAATTTTCAAAAGTAGCTTTGGTTACATTGTAAACGATGTCGGCATCAGTTTTTTCTGAAGCAACAATGCCACTTTTAACGCCAAATGTTTCGATGTTGCTTGAATTACCAGCGTACATGCCACCAGGTATTGTAGCTTTGACGTAGTAGGAATTCATTTGAGTTAGCTTGTCGATTGTTTCGCGATCAACAGGGATGATTCTAACTTTACAAGATTGAGTGGCTTCTTGCAGCACACCATTTGGATTGCCTGCGGCGTAAATCATTACGTCAATTTTTCCGTCACACAAAGCCTTTGGTTGCTCAGATGGTTGGAGGTAATTCACGGCTGAGAAGCTTTGCTTGGTCCAACCTTTTGCAGCAACCAACACTTCCATTGTGGCATACATGCCAGAGCCTTGAGGTCCGAAGTTAACTCTTTTACCAACAATGTCGTTCAGAGTTTTGATGTCAGATTTTTCAAGAACAGCAATTGTGAATGTTTCTGTGTAGAGAGAGAATACTGAGCGTAATTCTTTAAATGGTTTTTGGTCAGAGAAAAATCCGGTTCCGCTGTAAGCGTTGTATTGCCAGTCAGATTGGACGATTCCGAAGTCAATCGCACCATTGCGAACTGCATTTAAATTTGAAACAGATCCACCTGTTGACTCAACGGAACATCTGATTCCATGTTCTTTTCTGCCTCGATTTAAAAGACGGCAGATTGCTCCGCCAGCTGGGTAATAAACCCCAGTGATTGCCCCAGTTCCAATTGAAACATATTTAGTGGCCGCAAAAGAATCGGCAGCAAAAACAGAAACCAATGACAAAGCTAGGCAAAAACTTTTTATTCGCATAAATGAAATTTCAGGTAGTTGTAGGGGGTTCGTAAAGGTATCAAAGAGGTGTGGTTATTTAGAAGTAGATTCCGAAAACTTTCTTCACATTTTCTAAATGTCAAAATCTTTCTCGGAAGCAGTAATTTAGCGCTCTCAAAAAAATTTTGACATTAAGAAACCGCCCACTTAGTAACTTTCTGGAAGTCAATTTTGACCAAGAAAATCAACCCTCCAAAGGCTCTTCAAGAAGCGCTTCAAGCAAGTCAGAAAATCACATCAAATTCCCCAATCCCTAATTAAAAAATTAAAAATATGAAACTTTGGCAGCAGGTTCTTGTTGGTCTCGTTCTGGGTATTATTGCTGGTATTGTACTTGGAGAAAAAGCTGCCGGTTTAAAAATTTTCGGCACCATCTTCATTAATTTGGTAAAAATGGTAATCGTGCCATTAATTTTCTTTGCTCTTCTTGCTGGGATCACCTCGATGAATGGCGAAGGAAACTTTACCAGAGTTGGCTTAAAAGGTTTTGCTAGCTACATTCTCACAGCGGTTTTTGCCGTATTAATCGGACTTTCCGCTGGAATAATTTTTCACCCAGGGTCAGGAGTTGATCTCCATGCCATCCTCAATACAACCTCACCAGCACAGGCTGTCGCTGCAAAAGTACCTCCAACAATTACAGAATTTTTACTAAACTTAATTCCTACCAACCCAATCAATGCGATGGCTAACGATAATTTTTTACAAATTATCATCTTCTCCATCTTCACTGGAATCGTCATTAATTTGGTCGGAGAGAAAGCTAAACCTTTGAGAGAGGTGATTTACTCCGCTTCGCAAGTTACCTTCAGAATGATTGAAATCATCATCAAGCTTGCTCCGCTTGGGGTATTCGGCTTTATTTCCTGGGTCATCGGAACTCAGGGAATGGACATTCTTGAAGCTCTGGCAAAATTAATGATCACTGTTCTGGCAGCTTGCGCTTTCCAATATTTCATCTTCGGAGCAATGATCCTCGTTTTTGCCCGCATGTCTCCACTACCCTTTTACCGCAAAATTTTATTCACCCAATCAATCGCCTTTGCAACCAGTAGCAGCAAAGCAACTCTGTCTACTGCGATGACCCAACTGCAAGAAAGAATGGGCGTTTCCAAAACAAACTCTAACTTCTTGATGCCCCTTGGCGTCTGCATTAACATGGATGGAACCGCAATTTACCTCGGAATCTGCGCGTTGTTTTTTGCTCAGGCCTACGGAATAGATTTAACATTCCAAAACTACATGATGCTCGTGTTGACCTGCACTCTCGGCTCAATCGGAGCTGCCGGAATTCCTAGCGGTTCAATCATTTTCATGGGAATGGTTTTGTCTTCCGTCGGATTGCCAATCGAGGGAATCGGCATCATTCTTGGCGTGGATAGAATTTTGGACATGGTTAGAACCACAATTAACATCACCGGTGACAGCGCCATTACTTTAATTGTCGACAAAAGCGAAGGTGCCTTGGATGAAAAAACCTACTACTCAAAAAACACTTAAACCACCCCTCAAAACATTAATCAGCTACGCACGAGTCTCAATCTGCGTAGCTTTTTATTTTGTGAGCTTCTCTGCATTTGCTGCGGAAAATTTTCTTGAGAAATATCCTTCCGAACTCACGCAAATCGAGTCCTACCTCAATAACATCAAGAACCTTTCCGCCAAATTCATTCAGGAATCCGCAGATGGAAATTTGGTTGAAGGTAAATTTTTTCTAGTGCGCGGAGATAGCTCATCTGGAAAAATGCGAATCGAATATTTGGCGCAGCCAAAAATTTTAATCGTAGTTAATGGCTCAGTTCTTTCCTATTACGATGTCGAGCTTGATGAAATTTCCCACCTCAGCACCAACACCACTCCCGCCTCATTTCTGACCAGACAAAAAATTTCCTTCACCGCTAAGGACGTCGAAATTACCGCTGTCAAAAAATCTCCTGATCAAATCAAAGTCTCGGTGATGAAAAAAAATCGCAAAGAGGCCGGCGAATTCAGCCTCATCTTCAAAAGCAATCCGCTGCAATTCATCAAGATGGAAGTCAAAAATGATTTAGATCAAATCACCCGCGTTAGCCTCTCCGACGTCGATTTCAACAGCGTAATTCCCAGCAAAATTTTTGTGATCAAAAACAAAAATTTACCTTAATCATGCCCATCTCCTTCGAACAGAATCACAGAAAAAAACGTCGCATCATTAGCGAGATCAACATCACTCCTTTTGTAGATGTGCTACTGGTTTTGCTGATTATTTTCATGGTTGCAGCGCCGATGATGACTAGCGCAATCAATGTAGAATTACCCAAGGGCTCGTCCAATCCAGTGAATGAAAAAGTTCAACCAATTTCCATTTCGGTTAAGGCTGATGGCTCGATTTTTTTAATGGAGGAAGTGACAAAACTAACCTCTTTGGCGGGAAGATTACTGGAGGTTTCCGGAAATAATTTGGACAATAAAATCTACGTCAGAGCTGATAAAAATCTTGATTACGGTCGAGTAATGGAGGTTGTAAAAACTGTCAGCATTGCGGGGTTTAGTCAGGTGGTGCTCGTAACCGAAATGGCTCGATGATCAAAAATCTTCTCTACTCGCTATTTTTACACTTCTTACTGCTGCTGGTGATCTACGCTAATTTTAATCTCAAAAAATTTGACGAAAATAAATCTAGCGAAATCGCTGTGAGCCTAATCGCTTTGAATGGCGATGAGAATTCAACTGAAGTTAGTTTGAACTCAAGCAAGGAAAAGGAATCGACTTCCGTCTTACAAAAAAATCTTACCAAACAGCCTCAATCACAAAATAAATCCGTAAAAAATAAGGTTAAGGAACAGCCAAAAAAATTGACCAAATCGAAATCTGTGAAGTCGGTTGAGAAGCTGAAAGCGGAAGAAAAAATTCAGGAATTTAAGGCGGAAGAAAAGCCGGAGGAAAAACTGGAAGAGGCAAATAAACCAAAGGATGATTCCAAAAAGAGCGATGGTCTAGAAGAGGAGGACAACAACATCCAGCGTCAGAAAAAAGATTTTGGCTCGAAGCAAATATTCAATCATGAGCAAGAGGAAAGCGAGCAGAGCAACTCTGACAAAAATAATGCTGACATGACAAACAGTCTCGATGGCATCGACCTCTCTGTGAGAGAGAAATTTAACATTCAGTCGCAGTTAAAAAGATGTTACAGAATGGCGATTGACGAGGCGAAATTGAGCAGCAAGGCAAAGGTTTTAATTAAAGTTGGAATCAGCAAAGATGGCTACATTGAGTCTGATTTAGACGAGCTAATTGACATCGAGCGCTACAATAATCCAAAAGAACCAGACTACAAAATCGCCATCGACAACATCGAGAGAGCGATCGATTTGTGTAGTCCGCTGCGTAATTTGCCGCTAGAAAAATACGATGTTTGGAAAGAGGTAATTTTGGAATTTGATGACGAAAAGCAAAATCAAAAAAATTAGAAAATGAAAAAACAATTGATTGCCTTCCAAGGCACGATGGGCGCCAATTCAAGCCTCGCCTGCACTACATTTTATCCACAACTAGAAGCGCAGGCTTTTCCAACTTTTTACGATGTATTTAAGGCGGTGGAAACAGAGCAGGTAAAATACGGCATGATCCCACTAGAAAATTCCTACGCCGGACGCGTTTCCGAAATTCACAATTTGCTGCAAGATGGCGGGGTTTTTATTGTCGCTGAACATTTTTTCCCAATCACTCACAATCTTGTCGGAATAGATGGGGCAAGCATTGGAGACGTAAAAGAGGCTTTGTCTCATCCACAAGCTTTGATGCAGTGCCAAAATAATTTACGCGAATTGGGGGTTGATGTTCGCGAATTTTCCAACACTGCTGAGGCGGCTAAATTCGTGGCCGCAACTGGGGATAAAAGCAAAGCAGCAATTTGTTCTAAAATGGCAGCGGAGCTTTTTGGCTTAAAAATCCTCAAAGAGAATATTCAAGATGTCGGTGAGAATGTGACGACTTTCGTGGTGATTTCAAAAAACCAAACCGATCCTAATCCAGCAATTGCGCCAGTCGTGACAACTTTGCTTTTTACTATTCGCAACATTCCCGGCTCGCTTTACAAGGCACTTGGCGGCTTCGCCACTAACGGCGTTAACATGGTGAAGCTCGAAAGCTACATTCCGGGAGGAATCTCTAAGCAGGCAAAATTCTTCATCACAATTGATGGCCATCCCAGTGAAAAACATGTTTCTTTAGCCTTGGAAGAGTTGGGATTTTTTTCTAAAAATGTGAAATTAATCGGCATTTACTACGCCGATAAATCAAGGAACGGAGCGTAATTAATGAGAATAGTAGCGGGAAAATTTCGCGGGAGAAACTTAGCAAAGTCTGATCACTTAAAATCGCTACGCCCTACAACAGACAAAAACCGTGAAGCTCTGTTCAATATTTTATTTTCAGCAAAATTTATTCGAGAGGTTGGCTTCGATCTTACTGATGCAGCGGTTTTGGATGTTTGCTGTGGGAGCGGTGCCGTAGCTTTTGAGGCGCTTTCTCGCGGAGCAAAATCAGCAACATTACTTGACAATTCCGCTATTCATCTCGATCTCGCGAGAGAAAATGCGCGACTTCTTGGGGTCGAGAATGACGTAAAAATTCTATTCGCCGACACAAAAAGATTGCCGCGAAACGAGATTTTTTTTAATCTCATTTTCATCGATCCGCCCTACTCCGTCAATTACTCAGAAATTTTAAAAAACTTGCTCAACACTGGTTGGATAAAAAAAGAATCACTGATTGTTGTCGAATTCGACTCCATTACCCTGAAAAAAAATCCCGAACATTTTTCCTTGGAAAGCTTTGATCTTCTTGATCTAAGGGATTACGGAAAAACATCCTTCGCCTTCCTTCTACTGAAATAAAGCACAAGCATGACTAGCCTAAAAAGTAACGAAAATAATTTTCCGACCATCATTGTCTGCATCGACACAACAAATGCTTCCGAAGCTGCATTACGTTACGCTTGCTACAAGGCGAAAGCAGCAGGGTTTGTGGTGCAAATTCTAGCTGTGATGGAGGCATCTCACAAAAATCTTCTCTTCGGAGCGAAAGCAATTGGCAGCGAAAAAAGGCAATTGCTGGAGAAACATCTAAAAAAATTGATCAACTCTGTTTGCAAGGAAACCGGAATTACACCGACGGTTTCAATCCGCGAAGGCGACATTGTCGCAGAAATTACCAATGAAATTAAAGTCACTCCGGACTGTAAAATGATCATTTTCGGCAAGTCGCACAACTCACTTAGCGACAACATCGTGCTGCCAAAAATTATTCAAAAAATTGGCAAAAAAATCATCGTTCCCGTAACCGTTGTTCCAGAAAATTTGAGCGAAGAGTTTCTAAAAAAGTTGGCGTAAGCGATGTCCATCTTTCGCTCCATCTTCACGATCTCCTTCTACATCTCCATCTCACGAATTTTGGGATTTGTACGCGACGTTTTAATCGCACAATATCTCGGCGTCAGCATGCTGTCCGATGCATTCTTTGCGGCATTCCGTCTTCCTAATTTTTTCCGCCGCGTTTTTGCCGAAGGCGCCTTCAACTCAGCCTTTGTGCCCATCTTCATTGAGAAGCTACAAGACAAAAAAACTAATCACGGCAGCTTACTTTTTGTCAGAAATATTTTCTCGCTGCTTTTTTATTCGCTTCTGCTTTTCACCATCATCTTCCAAATTTTCATGCCATTTTTCATGAAAATTTTATTTCCCGGATTCTTCTCCGACCCAGAAAAATCAGAGCTTTTGATCAGGCTTTCGCGAATCACAATTTTTTATTTAATCTTCATCTCGCTAGTCTCGCTCTGCTCCGGAATTTTGAATTCGATTGGCAAATTTGCGATTCCGGCCTCCGCTCCAATTCTACTTAACGGCACACTGATTGCCTCGATTTTTATTTTTGGATCATTCGTCCCAAACTATGCCTACGCGCTTTCTTGGGGGGTTTTTCTTGCTGGAATTTTGCAATTTTTGTGGCTGTTTATTTTCACGATGAAGTCCGGATTTTTGCTCTACCCAAAGCTTGGCATCACCCCAGAAATAAAAAAATTTTTCCGCAAACTTGCCCCCGGCATCATCGGCGCCAATGTCATGCAAATTAACCTGCTGATCGATTCCATCTTCGCCAGCATGATTCTTGGCGGCGTCTCCTACCTTTACTACGCTGACCGCATCAACCAATTGCCGCTAGCGATGATTGGCATCGCGATTGGCATCGCCTTACTCCCCGCACTTTCACGCAAAATAAAATCCGGAGAAAATGCCGCTGCAATCAAGCTACAAAACATGGCGCTTGAAGCAGGGTTAATCTTGGTAATCCCTGCCACTCTAGCTCTCACCATCCTTGCTCATCCAATCATTTCCTCACTTTTTGAACGCGGAAAATTCACCTCTGACGAAAGTTTTTTTGTCGCCAATGCTTTGTTTTTTTACTCACTCGGTCTCCCCTCCTACGTTTTAGTCAAGGTGATGGAGCCAGCATTTTTCTCGCGCGGCGATACAAAAACCCCAATGAAAATCGCCTTTGTCTGCTTGGTTAACAATGCAGTTCTGAATCTGATTTTTTTTAATTTCGGATTTGGTTACATCGGAATTGTCTTAGCATCTGTGGCATCAACCTACCTTAATCTCACGCTGCTAATCACCACCTTGAGAAGGAAAAAACATTTTCATTTCGAGAAAAATTTCGTCAGAAAATTAATCATGATTTTGATCCCATCACTCTTGATGACGCTTACTCTCCTCTTGATGCGTGAATATTTCCAACGCAGCGACTCCATGAATAAAATAGCTGAGCTAACAATCATGATTGCGGTTGGATTGGTGACTTACGGCGTTGCGGCCTATCTCTCTGGTAGTTTGAACATCTTACTGCAATCGCATCTCCTGAAAAGAAAAAAGAATGACATCATCCCATCCGCTTAAGATTTTATCCCCCTGCCCTTACTTCCACGCCTGTGGCGGATGTGATTTTCTTGATTTGAGCGAGGAATCCTACCGTCACTTAAAAAAGCAGAGCTTAGAAAAATACCTGATAAATCTTGGATTGGAGCCACGTTGGCTCTGGGTTGGAGTAAATTCTCGCAGAAAAATAAATTTACAAATTAGTGACAAAAATGTGGTTGGTTTTTTCAGCGAAAAATCGAACTCAATCGTAGAAATTGAAAAATGCCTCACTGCCGAAAAGGAAATTTCGGAACTAATTCTTCCGCTAAAAAACTTCTTCAAAAGCCAAGAACAAAATCTTTTCACTCAAGTCTCAATCACCTTATTTGACAGTGGTCCAGACCTCATCTTCAGCTCAAAGAAACCGCTGAATTTTTCCCAGACTCAAAAGCTGACCACCTTCGCAAAAGAGAAAAATTTTAACATCTCATCTCGCGTAAAAAATGACATCTCTCCAATTTTCTTAGTGAGAAAAAATCAAATTTTTTACCATGATTTCAACCCAGATCCGTCATTAGAATTCAAGAAAAATTTTGCTAAGCGTGAGCAGCTGGAGGGGAATTTTGCGAGCCGAACCGTAAGCGTACCTAGGTACGTGCGGAACGCGGAAGTGCAAAATTCCCTTCCGGATGCCGCGCTTAGTAGAAATTTTGCCGAAGAAAATTTGCATGAAAATGTTCCAGTTTCAAAAATGGCTTCGAAGCCCACAGGATCTGATTCTGGAGAAAATCAAATTCGATCTAATGACGGATCTGGGTTAAACCCAAAGTTTAAAATTAATTTAGATTCGGACATCTTCATCCAAGCAACAAAATCAGGGCTTGAAAGCATTACAAAAATAATCAGGGAATTTTTGGAAAAAGAAAACTGGGTGAAAAATGTAGCCGACATTTACTCCGGATTCGGCGCCTACAGTTTCGCAATCCAAGATTTAGTAAAATCGGTTTCCGCCTTCGAGGGTGATGAAAAAATGGTCACCTCACTCAATAAAAACGCCGCTGCAAATAATTTTGGAAATAAAATCAAAGCTGAAACCCGCGACGTTTTTTCTGATCCGCTACGCGCAAAAGAACTGAATAAATTTGATTTAGTGATTGTTAATCCACCCAGAAATGGAGCATCTCCACAGATTTCAGAAATTTCTAAATCTTCCCTAAAAAATCTGATTTACGTCTCCTGCAATCCAGAAAGCTTTGCTCGTGATTCTAAAATTTTAACTGACAACGGATTCAAAATTACCAACCTCACCGCACTCGATCAGTTCTACTCCACCAAACATTTGGAGCTCATCGCAATTTTTCAGAAAAATTAGAGCCTGCTTTCAAACTTCTCACTTTGGGAACCTCTGATTTCCGGCTCTATGGCACCTCTAAAAATTAGATTTTTTCGAGGAGTTTGAAGTGACGGCGAAGCCGGAAAAATGCATCGCATTTTTAACTGAAAACGGGAATGAGCGAAGCGAATCCCTAGGAAGAAAATTTGTGAGCAGGAAAGCGTACTCTGATGTACGTGCTGTGCTACGCAAATTTATCTGACGATAAAATTGCCGGAAAAAGCAATTTTTAGAGGTGCCCTCTAGACACGAATCAACTGCTGGTAATAATTGGAATTATTGTTGTGGCAAATGGCTACCGCCAAGGCATCGGCTTCATCTTCGGTTTTGAACGTCGCTTTCGGAAGTAAGATTTTAATCATCATCTGCACCTGCTCCTTCTCTGCTCGTCCCACTCCAACAACGGCTTTTTTCACTGCCGTTGTAGAATATTCTGCAACTTTCAAGCCGCACAGACTTAGACTTAAAATTAGCGCGCCGCGAGCATGGCCAAGCTTCAGCGATGATGCCGGATTTTTATTTACAAAAGTTTCTTCGATTGCTGCCTCGTCGGGCTGGTAGGTTTTGATGATTTCAATGAGGGATGTGTGGAAGTGATGCAGCCTGATGGAGAGGGGATCTGAGGGGTTGGAGTAGATCGTTTCTGACGCTACAAAAAAGATGGAATTATTTTTTACCTCAATGATTCCAACTCCAGTTTTTGTCAGACCCGGATCTACTCCAATTATTTTCATCTAAAAATTTCTAGAAGGGAATTTCGTCGTCTGTTTCTTCGACAGAGATGTCGTTATTTCTTGGTTTGCTGCTTGATTGATTTGACGAGTAAGAGTCGCCAGATGAGGCGCGATCTCTGGAATCAAGAATTTGCAAAGTGGAGTTAAAATTTTGCAGAACAACCTCAGTGGTGTATTTTTCTACACCGTCCTTGTCCGTCCATTTTCTGGTTTGGAGAGATCCTTCAACGTAAAGTTTAGCTCCTTTTTTGACGTAGCTTTTAACGATCCCGACAAGACCTTGAGAAAAAACAACAATGCGATGCCACTCGGTTTTTTCTTTTTTTTCACCAGTGCTTTTGTCTTTCCAGCTCTCGGAAGTTGCGATGGAAAAACTGGCAATTTCACGACCATCTTGGGTCGATCTGATTTCTGGATCTTGGCCAACATTGCCAACTAGGATTACTTTATTGATGGACATGCGATGTGATGATTTTGATTTTTGAGGAGGAAAAGGCGGGATGGCGAAGAGAAGATGAGTCTCTCGAGAGAACTTCAGACCAAAAACTAGGAAGCACCTCAAGAAGACTCAAGATCTAAATTTTACTAAGAATTAGTTTGCTTGCAAAAATATTAACCCCACCTAAAAACCGCGCCCCTTCTGTATCCACGCCTTCTCACCATTTCAAAAATCACGCACAATCATGAAAAAAATTTTCACCTTCTTAGCTCTCTCAACTTTAATTTTTTCTTTTATGAATCAGGCCGCAAAAGCGCAAAATTCTGACACAGCAAATCTCGAAAATACTCTTTACATCGACCTAAAATACGGCCGTGTTGTAATTGAACTTTTGCCAAAAATTGCTCCTGCTCACGTTGAGCGAATCAAAACTTTAGCACGTCAAAAATTTTACGACGGCGTCGTTTTTCACCGCGTAATTGAAGGTTTCATGGCGCAAACTGGCGACCCTACCGGGACTGGAATGGGCGGCAGTAAATTGCCCGATTTAAAAGCAGAATTTTCTGACGAGCCACACATTCGTGGCGCAGTTTCAATGGCTCGCGCCTCAGCTCCAAATAGCGGCAACAGTCAGTTTTTCATCGTCACCAAAGATTCCAGATTTTTAGACAATCAATACACCGTCTGGGGACGCGTAATCAAAGGCATGGAATTTGTCGACCAAATTAAAAAAGGTGAAAAAGGTAGTGGGAAGGTTTCTAACCCTGACGTGATGATGAAAGTCCGCGTTGCCATTGATGCCGAAAGAATCAAGTAACTTCATGATTTACGATCAAAACAACGTCTTTGCTAAAATTATTCGCGGAGAACTTCCTTCAACAAAAGTCTACGAGGATGAAAAAATTTTAGCATTTGACGACCTCTACAAAGACGCGCCAATTCATGTTTTAGTCATTCCAAAAGGTGAATATTTAAATTTTTCTGACTTCGTCTCCAAGGCGAAGCCAGAAGAAGTTTCTTATTTTTTTAAAAAAATCGCCGAAATCGCCAAGCTCTTGGGAGTTGACGAATCTGGCTTCCGTCTAATTTCAAACATTAGTGCTGACGCATCGCAAGCCATCCCTCATTTTCATGTACACATCTTAGCGGGGAAAAAAATGCAACAACATCTCGCGTAAAAACCATTCCCAAAAATGCCAAAAAGAACTGACTTAAAATCCATCCTCATCATCGGAGCTGGACCAATCGTGATTGGACAGGCTTGCGAGTTTGACTATTCCGGAACGCAAGCCTGCAAAGCTTTGCGCGAAGAAGGCTACCGCGTGATTCTGATCAACTCTAATCCGGCGACGATCATGACCGATCCAAATGTTGCGGACAGAACTTACATCGAACCGATCAATGCCGAAATCGTTGAGGAAATAATCAAAAAAGAAAAACCTGATGCGATTTTGCCAACTGTTGGTGGACAGACCGCCCTTAACTGCGCAATCGACTTAGCTAAAAAAGGTATTTTAAAAAAATACGGCGTGGAGTTAATCGGCGCTTCGATTGAAGCCATTAACAAAGCTGAGGATCGCTCTCTGTTTCAAAAGGCGATGGAAAAAATTGGCTTAGAAACACCAAAAAACGCCATTGTTCGCAACATGGATGAGGCAGTCGAAACGCTTAAAAAAGTTGGCTTGCCGGCGATTATTCGTCCATCATTTACCATGGGCGGAGCTGGTGGTGGCGTGGCTTACACTGAAGAAGAATACAGGCAAATCGTTGCTTACGGTCTAACAATTTCGCCAACAAATGAAGTGTTAATCGATGAGTCAATCATTGGTTGGAAAGAGTTCGAAATGGAGGTCGTGCGCGACAAAAATGACAATGCGATCATCATCTGCTCCATTGAGAATGTCGACCCAATGGGCGTTCACACCGGTGATTCAATCACGGTAGCTCCGGCATTAACCTTAACCGACAAGGAATATCAGCGCATGCGCAATGCCTCCCTTGCTGTACTGCGCGAGATTGGCGTTGAAACCGGAGGCTCAAACGTGCAATTCGCGGTTAATCCTGCAGATGGTCGCATGACCATCATCGAAATGAATCCGCGCGTTTCACGCTCTTCAGCTTTAGCCTCAAAGGCCACAGGATTCCCAATTGCAAAAGTCGCAGCAAAGTTAGCGGTTGGTTTCACTCTCGATGAAATTAAAAACGACATCACTGGCGGCGCTACTCCGGCATCATTTGAGCCAACCATCGACTACGTAATCACCAAAATCCCAAAATTTACTTTCGAAAAATTTAAGGGCAGCGACAACATTCTCTCCAGTTCAATGAAATCAGTTGGTGAAGTGATGGGGATTGGACGCTCTTTCATTGAAAGCTTTCAAAAAGCGCTACGTTCTTTGGAAGGAAATTTAAGTGGTTTAGATGAGGTTTTTATTGCTTCGGACGACCAAGAGATGCGCGTAAAAATCATCAAAGAAAAATTAAAAATCGCCACTCCAGGCAGGATACTCCTGATTGCGCAAGCGATGCGTGAGGGAATTTCTAGCGAAGAGATCAATCAGATTTGTAGCTACGACCCGTGGTTTCTTGAGCAAATCAGCAACATAATTGCCGTTGAGGCGAAAATTAGGAAAGAAGGTTTGCCAAAAAATCGTGAGGACTTTTTGCAATTGAAGCGCATGGGCTTTTCCGACAAGCGACTGTCAAAACTGGTGGGCTCCACTGAAAAAGATGTGCGCGAATTAAGGCGCGAACTTAATCTCCACCCCTCCTACAAACGCGTAGATTCTTGCGCAGCAGAATTCGATTCTGTCACCTCCTACATGTATTCAAGTTACGAAGAATAAGCTACGCGACCAGAGCTTGTCTTAAAATTTTTTGCCTCACCAAATTAAAAATCTGGATCCAATGAGGACAAGGCTCCGTAAAAAAATTTTCTCCTAGCCTAACGATTTTTACCAAAATTGAAAAGTTGAACCCTTGCGGCTCTAAGGCTCATTTTTTTAAACGGTGTTTTTTTGATTCATTTTTGTAAATTTAAATTTACAGAGCCGCTCCGGTGCTGAATCGAGTAAAAAATCCAATTTTGAACGCCCCGTTCACTTTTCAAAAAAACTCCCAAAAAAATGCCCTCAAAAACCAGTAAAGGAACCTCTCAAAAAACCTAGATTTTTTAGAGGTTCCTGAAGTCTGCACCAAATGCGACTCCAATATTTTATCCGCTTCATTACTGGCAGTATTTGGACACTCTGTTTATTGGCTACTCGGAACCTACATATTTCTAAATCGCAACGAAAGTGCATTCTTCCGATTCAGCTCTTGCGCACTAGGCGTCATCTTGCTTTTAAGACATTATTGGCCTGCATCCTGCAAAAAATATCTTCATATTTTTTGGTTCTGCTCCGTTATGTGGGTTCTGCCCACAACATTCACATATCTTGGTCTAAGAAATAATTTCGTTGATACGTCACTTGTTTCGGCGGTGATGTCGATTTTTTTCGTGATATTGTTAAACTATCACTGGGCGATGGCGTTACTAAACCTTTCTTTAGGAATCCTGATTGGAACAATTGTATTTCTTCTGTCTGGACATCCTCAAATTATGATTGCGGAAAGGCACGAGGAGCTACTGATGACAACGTTATTTGTAATAGTGGCAGGAACTGTTTTTTCACATTTTGGCAAACTGGGGGCTTCTGGGTATTTAAAACAAGAAGACGAGAAGGAGTATGAAAAAAAACAGCACGAGGGGAAGTACGAGATTCTTAAATCAAT
>CANMEW010000022.1:0-4698 GCA_947496905.1 Rickettsiales bacterium
CCGTCCGAAAAGAGTTTATAGACATGTGCAACCATCGCTTTCGAAATAACAGCTTGAGCATCCACTCCATTTATTCCGCTCTCCTTCTGTAAATAACTAAGCCTTGCCGCCTTTTCAAAAGTAGTTTTATTTGGATCACTCAAGTCATTCAAAACTTTGTCTTTTAAATCCTTTCCCTTCCAACCTCTTAGATCTCTCTGCGCCAATTCTCGCGCCTGATCTAAATAAAAATCTCTTTCACGATTTGCTTTTAACCCCTTTCTTCTCGCTTTACTAGCAGCATCCCTCTCTTCACTTGTAGCAAATGCATCATTTGTAACCAAATTCTTAGCCTTCGATAATCCAACACCTTTGGCAAGAATTGCAGTAAGAGCTTTTTGACCACTCACACTTGCTTGATCCTGCTGCACTTTACGACTTTCATTGTATGCCTTCCTAGCGGCTTTTTTGGCTCTACTTATTTCATAAGCCACTCTTCCCCCACTCGCCTTAATTGCGTCAGCTCTCTCTCTTTCAGCCTTAGCGTGCTCTTCTGCCTCAGCCTTTCTCGCTTCTATCTTCTTCATAGGTGCATCCTTCGCAGCCTTTCTCGCTTCTATCTTCTTCATAGGTGCATCCTTCGCAGCCTTTCTCGCTTCTATCTTCTTCATAGGTGCATCCTTCGCAGCCTTTCTCGCTTCTATCTTCTTCATAGGATCATTTTCCGCATTTCTTGGATTAGCAGCTAGGTTTTGGGAATGGGTGCGAGCGTAAGAGAAGGGGCTTTTGACAGAAGTGTGATATTTTATGGAATCTGCAATTCGACCCGGAATATTTCTTAAAAATGCATCCTGATTTTTTCTATTCATCCTAGCTTGATTCTCTTTCAGATGCTGGAGATATTTGTTCTGTAAATCTGGATTGCCTTCATACCTATTTGCTGCTTCTTTTGGGGTTAGCTCCGACTCATTTCTAAGAAAATTCTTCATCTTGGACTCTTTCAAAAAGGAGACGATTTTATCAGTACCATCAATATTTTTTGTGGCAGATGAATTGTTGTTTGCCCAATCTATTCCAGCTTGTTTAATCTGCATCCTCCCCTCCCTGCTAGTAACTTTAGTAGGGTCATTTTTTAATTCTCTTGCCTTTGCTTGCATCGCCTTTTTTGCGGGTTCAAAGAGGAGTGTTTGGTCTAGTCGGCCCGCAATATTGACCTTGTCTACGCCAAAAGCACTCATTGTGTTTCTGCCAAAAATTTGAGTCGCGACGTTATTGTTCCTGCCTTCCGCTATATTCATTGTACCAAGCCTAATTGCGGCATCGCGCTCTATGGCGGTTTGCGGTTTTCCTGACGCAGCAGCGGCTTTATCTACAGCTTCTGTGGCAGCCTTGGTGTCGCGGTCTATTATGAAATTACGGAACATCTCTATTGGGCCGCTGATGCCACCTAAACCAGTTGAACTTTTGAACTTGTCCCAAGCCTTGGCAACAGCGCTATTTCTAGCTACGTTTCTAGCGCCTTGGAGGCCATTTCTTAGAGCAGTTCTGGCATAGCCATCCAGGGTTGACAGAGCCCTAAGTGCGAGATCTCCAGCGACATCAGTCATTTTACCGGCAAGTGCAAAACTTGAACTACCAGCTCCACCGCTAGCTCCACCAATTGAGATTAATTTCCCCGCGACATCACCAACTTTTTCAATCACCAATTTTGTGATGAAAATGAGGCCAGCAGTGTTAAGTAGCAGGATCATCCAATCAATGAAGTCGCGACCAGACACTTTAGCAACTAATACTCCGAATAGCTTAAATTCCTTTCCACGCCAGTCTACTCCCAACCCTTCGTAACATACTTCGTAGGACAGAATGCTGGTAAAATTTTTGTCGATTAGCATCAAGAAATTGTAGAGGACTAGGAAAAGCAGTATGATTTCGAGCGACCTAGCACCCAAGAAGGCCAACCAACTCTTAAACATGCCGGCAGTGTGGGAAAAGAGCGTAAAGCAGAAAAAAATTGGACCCAAAGACAACACAAAAACTATTTTCATCAGATTGATCAAATACACCGTTGCAACGTAGAGCATTACGTAAACGAAGAATCCGATTAATGCGTAGATCGCAAGGGCGTAGAATATTCCAAATCCAGTTCCAAAAACTAACCCCCAGATTTTTTTGGAAACCCCTACGGAGAATAATTTTTTGATGACGATATCGGCGTAGGAAAAGCGCGTCGCTTGGCTGACGGCATTGTCGCGACTCATCTGCGCAACTTTAGTCAATGACGAGTCATCAATACCCCTGTCGGATAGGTCCATGATCATTGAGACCAAGGTGTCCATGCCATCTTTGAAAAAACTGACAATGATGTGGTTGTAAAAATACCAACTGTCTTTGCTGGTGAAGAAAATGATCAGACTGATTTTGAGCACCCTGCCCATTAGCTCTTTTCTACTTAACTCAACAAGGCCCCACAAATGAGCGGCGCCAAAGAGAGAGATGTAGAGAGCCAGAGAAATCTGCACGACAAGGATGAAGACAGAATCTTGTACGATTGATTTGTACATGAATTCGATGATTCCACCCTCCCTTTCACCAGCCTCAACCTTGCCACTGCCATCGCTAATTTTCCCCAGCACAACCTCTTCCACCATCGTAACGATAAATTCTAGCAAGCCGCCGCTCGTGCGGTCATTGCCTACGCCATGCAAGATTTCGACATCATAATCGCCGTAATTGTCGGAATAGTAGGTATCGGCAATTGTGAATTTAACTGCCTCTCTTGGCGCATGATATTCGTCGTTAGTAGTGTCGGTGTCGTTACCATCATTTCCGTTGTTGTCATTTTTTAAGAAAATGCGCTCATTAGCACTACGAAAAACGTAACTGGTTTGATCTTTGCCGCCCGCATCAAGACATTTCCCGTTTGAATCGCGAGTAATGTTGCAGACTTCCTCTTCGGAGAATAAGTGGTAAACCCTTGTTGGCACCGTATTGGAATCAGTGCCAAATAAACCGATGTAAGCACCCATGCCACGGTCAAATTTGCACTGGGTTTGGTGATCGCCCACTTTTTTTGCATTTTCTGGGTTCGTTAGAAACCCATCCAACAGCACTTTATCCTTCCAAAAATAATCGAGTGGAACATGGTAGATCCCGTTATCAGTTGCTGCTAGCGAGTTTTCTGTATCTTTAAGGATAGTTGGTTGACTCGCTGATCCAAAATTTTTGGTGCAGCTACATGCTTTTGGATCATTTTGCGAATCTGTTGTACACGAGTTTGTAGTATCTGCCCCCGATAAGTCGCCGCCCAATGTTGGCAAAGGATTCTGATTCTTGTAACAAATGCAGTTCGTAACCCCTTCTTTTCTGGCGCAGGTACGACATCTCGGCATATTGTTGAGACTATCGCTCGATAAGCCATTGCCATTCCACGCCGTCCAAGAACCCTTAACTCTGATTAGAAATCTTTCCCCGTTAGATTTTAAGCCAGTCTCTTGCCACTTGGTCTGCTGAATTGGGTAAGTACCGGTGATTTCATCGGGTTTAGATTTTATTTGGAGGGATTCGACATCAAATTCATCGGAGTCGATGCAGCCTTTTTCTTCGCATGAGGCAAGAAGAAAAATCAAGAAAACCAAAGAAAAAATCTGCGTTATTTTCTTGGCGAGGGACATCAAAGAACTAGTGTGGGATTTGGAGAGGATATACCAGAGCTCCTTAAAACTTGAGGTTCCTTGAACACTTCTTGCTCTGGTATTGGGGTTCCCCACGAATGTGGGGCGCGGCCAGTGCCGCGTAAAAACAATAAAATAGTGGTACCTGCGGCCGGACTTGAACCGGCAAGGGCGGTAAAGCCCCACGGATTTTAAGTCCGTTATGTCTACCATTCCATCACGCAGGCAGGAATTGAGGGAGGCGGGAAACTAAATTTGAGCGACCTATTGTCAACAGACCCTACTTCTCAAGCCCGTAGGCATCGTGAAGCACGCGCACGGCGAGTTCGCCATATTCTTTGGCGATCAAAACCGAGATTTTAATTTCCGAAGTAGAGATCAGTAAAATATTTATCCCCTTGTCGGCCAAGGTTTTGAACATGGTGTGAGCAACTCCAGAATGGCTGATCATACCAACGCCAATTACTGAAATTTTGGCGATATTTTCGTCGATTAAAACTTGCTCAGATTTTACTTCATTTTTGATTGACTCGATGGCGAGTTTTGCTCTTTCCAAATCATCTTTCCCCGTAGTGAAAGTGATGTCGATGAATTTTCCATCTGCGCTAATATTCTGTACGATCATATCCACATTGACTTCTTTCGATGCCAAAGCGCCAAAAATTATTGCTGAAAGCCCCGGATGGTCGGGCATTTTTACCAATGTAATTCTCACTTCATTTTTAGCGTAGCTGATGCCGGTGATGACTCTGCGTTCCATAATTTCCTCGTTATTATTTACTAAAATTGTTCCCGAATTTTCGTTCGCCTCTTCGAAAGTTGACAAGACTCTCACGCGCACATTATGCGCCATGGCCATTGCAACCGAGCGGGTTTGCAAAACTTTTGAGCCGCTGTAGGCCATCTCCAGCATTTCCTCGTAGGTTACTCTTTGTAGCTTGCGCGCCTTGTCGGTGATGCGCGGATCAGTTGTGTAGACGCCGTTAACGTCGGTGTAAATGTCGCATAAATCAGCTTTTACCGCCGCCGCAATTGCAACTGCCGAAGT